>NZ_QETG01000018.1:0-74558 GCF_003105055.1 Acinetobacter sp. AM
TATCATCTGTTAAAAGGGTACGTGCCATTGAAATATATAGAAATATAAGGAATTTGAAAGATTATATTAAGTCTTTAAAATCTATTTTTCAAATGAGGACACGCCCTAGACAAAAAGTTGAAGCGTATGTTCAAAGCTATAAAGATGGCGACATTCTGTTTCATGAACCGCTACCTGAAGTCATTTCGGCAGAATATGAACATTATAAAGAAGCTTGTCAGTTACTTGGGGGATTAAGCCAATAAGATTTTCAGGCATAAAAAAGCGAGGTCCGTCTGTAACGACCTCGCTTGAAAGATGATTTCAAATTCATCAGGCATCTTGTTGATTCAAATAACGGGTATCAATACTAAATTTTTCTGGAAACTTAGGCTGAATATCGGCATAGAATTGCATAATTTCTTGCATGTCCTGCTCATAATTACCTGTTGGATAAACAATCTTACCGACACCCGCTTCTTTTTTTACATAATCCATATAGGCCAACGCAATCGGTACACCTGCCTTGACGGCCACATGATAAAAACCCGTTTTCCATTGTTCCTGCTTTGAACGCGTGCCTTCAGGTGTAACCAGCATGACTAATTTAGGATGTGTTTTAAATAAATCCGTCATTAACTCCACCATACTTGGTCGAGCGTCACCTTCATTTTTAGGACGACGATTAATGCCAATTCCACCCATTGCTCGTACAAAAGGACCAAAAGGTAATTTCATATAACTGTCTTTGATCGTTAAACGAACATTGACCCCAAGGGCTTTCAAAGCCAAACGCGCGTAAAGAGCATCCCAATTACTGGTGTGCGGTGCAGCAATCATGACACATTGATCTAAATGCTCAGGCCATTGATTATCTGTCTTCCACCCCATCAATGCCAAAGATTGTTCAGCCAACTTCTCAAACACAGCAACACCAAAACCAACAAAAAAAGACAGCGAATTCTACCAGTCTAATTGAATAAAAAAAGCACCAATTGATTAAAAATCACCCCATTAATATATAAATGTATAAATTGTTTATTACCGCTTTTTAACTCAACCTTTTAATTATTGAATGATTTTCATCATGTAATTTTTTAGACATTAAACTTCGGTAAATATAGATAAATAGGTGATTAATTCTTATTTATGCCGCAGTACTGTTCACTACTACAGCGCATTTCATTTGTAAGCAAATATCTCGTCATTACCATTCAATCCATGCTATGCCCCCTGAACTCAACTTGATTAATGATGAGGATCCACATTACACAATGCTACTTTGCTTTACATTTTAAATATTTTACTTATTTATCAGATAATTTATTTTACCTTTTGGTCATAAAATCAATTAACCATTTACTCCATGACAATACTGGGAATCTAATGATGAATAAAACACTGATTGCTACATTATTAGCTGCTTGTGCATTAACTGCCTGCTCCAAACCTACTCAAAATGCTGAAGTAAACACCACAACATCCGAAGCGAAAGTTGCATCTTCAACTGAAATTGATTCTGCGCATAATGCCCAAAATTCTTTAGATTGGGCTGGAGATTATCAGGGCACATTGCCTTGTGCAGACTGTGAAGGCATTAAGACCTTATTAGTTTTAAATGCCGATTCAACTTATCACTTAACTGAAACATACCTAGGTAAAGGTGATAACAATCCATTTAACTCTAAAGGTCAATTCAGTTTTGACAATAGCGGCAGTGTCATTACATTAGATAAAAATGGTGATCAGCGCAAATACTTTATTGCAGAAAATCGGCTTTATGCACTTGATCAGGAAGGGAAAAAAATTGAAGGCAACTTGGCTGAACATTACATCTTAAATAAAGCGATCAACTAAAGTAATTTTAATTTTTATCTAAAATTCTCCATTAAAAAACCCCGCTTACGCAGGGTTTTTTTGAATCAGATCGCGACTTAGTGAGCAGCGAATTGGTTCATTGTGTTTTTAGCATCATCATGTGCTTTAAGCGCGTTGTCACCAGAGAAGATTTCTTTGTGATCATCACCGATGTCAGAACCCGCCATTGCTTGGTGTTTAACACAAGCGATACCACCGCGGATTTCTTTACGTTGTACGCCAGCAACATAAGCCAACATACCTTCAGAACCGAAGTAACCTTGTGCAAGCTCATGAGTAGAAAGAGCAGCAGTATGGTAAGTCGGAAGTGTGATCAAGTGATGGAAAACGCCCGCTTCACGAGAAGCATCTGCTTGGAATGTACGGATCTTAGCGTCTGCATCAGCAGCTAATTCAGTAGCATCGTACTCAGCGCTCATTAATTTAGCACGGTCGTAAGCAGAAACGTCTTTACCTTCAGCAACCCAACGGTCGTAAGCTTGTTGACGGAAGTTTAAAGTCCAGTTGAATGATGGGCTGTTGTTATAAACAAGCTTCGCATTTGGAACTGCTTCACGTACACGGTTAACCATGTGAGCGATTTCGTCAACGTTTGGAGTCGCAGTTTCGATCCAAAGAAGGTCAGCACCATTTTGAAGGCTAGATACACAGTCAAGAACAACACGGTCAATTTGTGTGTCTGGACGGAATTGGTATAGACCAGAAGCCAAACGTTTTGGACGGTGAAGTTTACCATCACGTTTGATTAGGATTTCGTCTTCTTGCGCATCAGCAATGTCAATTTCAACAGTGTCTAAGAAACCGATGTATTGAGAAGCGATGTCACCTGGCTCTTTAACCACTGGGATTTTTTGAGTCAAGTCAGCGCCTTCAGAGTCAGTACGCGCAACGATGATACCGTCATCGAGACCCATTTCTAAGAATGCATAACGTAATGCATGGATTTTAGAGATGAAGTCTTCATGTGGAACAGTTACTTTACCAGCTTGGTGACCACATTGTTTCGCGTCAGATACTTGGTTTTCGATTTGTAGTGCACAAGCACCAGCTTCGATCATTTTCTTAGCAAGTAAGTAGGTCGCTTCTTCGTTACCGAAACCAGCATCGATGTCCGCAATAATTGGCACAACGTGAGTTTCAAAGTTGTCGATTTGAGCAGTAATTTCAGCAGCTTTAGCAGTGTCGCCAGCTTCTTGAGCTTTTTTAAG
Source organism: Acinetobacter sp. AM (assembly GCF_003105055.1). Taxonomy (NCBI): domain Bacteria; kingdom Pseudomonadati; phylum Pseudomonadota; class Gammaproteobacteria; order Moraxellales; family Moraxellaceae; genus Acinetobacter; species Acinetobacter sp. AM. The sequence continues at coordinate 3,066 of NZ_QETG01000018.1, forward strand.
CGCACGGAACAAGTCGTTTAGTTCTTTCGCATCAGCTTGACGTAAGAAAGTGTAAATTTCTTCGATTAATGCAGGAACTGAAGTTTTTTCGTGCATAGATTGGTCAGGAAGTGGACCAAATTCTGAGCGAAGAGCAGCAACCATCCAACCAGAAAGGTAGATATAACGGCGTTCAGTAGTACCAAAATATTTTTTGTTCGCAATCATTTTTTGTTGTGCGATAAAACCGTGCCAGCAACCTAATGATTGAGTATATTTGCTTGAATCAGCATCATAAGCAGCCATATCACGACGCATAATTGCAGCTGTGTATTTAGCAATGTCTAAACCAGTTTTGAAACGGTTTTGTAATTGCATACGCGCAGCATCTTCAGGACTGATGTCTGCCCAAGTGCTTCCGAATTTTGCTTTTAATTCGCGGATTGCATCAATCGCTGTTTGGTATGTTGTCATGATATTTTCCTGTAATAATATTAGGATTTCATCAATTGAAGCACTAGAATCTGAATAATCATTTTTGTTCAGATTTACTACACTTCATTACGATGAATACAGATTAGATTGAGTTGTAGAATTAATCCAATATCCTCAAGTAATTTTCGGTATTTTTTAAAAAAATATATAGATCAAAGTCGTATTATAAGCAAACCAATATATTGTAAATACCTGTTATTTAATTATTTATTAAATAACAGAAAAAATATTATTTCTTACAAAATGAGAGATTAGATCACAAAACAAGCATTAGACTTAAGTCTTGCACCCCTAGTTTTGACTATTTCCATCTAATTTCAGCGATTTTATTTCGCAGTTTTGAGCTCTAACATTTAAATACGACTGTATAAAATATAAACTCGATTGTTCCTTGTCTAGCAATTCTTTAAATCGAAAAACCATAAACTCTAGGGGCACTTTAACCATGAACTCAGAATCATGGAGTCTTGGATTTTTAAGGCTTTTAACTTTTATTTTTAGTCATTTTCCTTTACTATTCATTCGCAATTCGTTTCACCTCCCGCCAGCTTTTTTTCATCATATTTTCTACACAAGCCTTATCGCTTATGGCATAATCAACATAATTTCATAAGTTTATTCTTGGTATTTATTTTATGAATCTGGAGCGGGTCGACCTTAATTTACTCATTTATCTTGATGTATTATTGCGTGAAAAAAATGTCACGCGTGCAGCAGAACAATTGGGTGTTACCCAACCTGCAATGAGTAACATCTTACGTCGCCTTCGTAATCTCTTTAATGACCCTCTATTGATTCGTTCTTCCGAAGGTATGACCCCTACCGAACGTGCGCTTGAATTACAGCCACGAATTCGCGATGCGTTGTCAGACCTTTCCATGATTTTAGAACCACGTACAGAGTTCCGTCCTTATACCTCTAATCGTGTTTTTCGCATTATGACTTCTGACTATGCCGAGGCCACGTTAGTTCCTCGTTTAGTTAAAGCCTTACGCTCAGAAGCACCCAACGTCGTGTTGGACTTTTTAACTCCGAGTGACGTGTCCTATCGTGATATGGAACAAGGTAAAGTCGATTTAGCCATCAACCGATTTAATGAAATTCCGCAAAGTTTCCATCAAGTTTTAGTATGGCGTGACAGTTTTTCCTGCTTATTGAATGGTAAGCACCCTGCTGCATCAAATTTAAACTTAAAAAGTTATCTCGATGCGCAACATATTTGGGTGTCTAAAACAGGTATGGGTGTAGGTTTTGGGGTAAATCCTGAAAAACAAGCGGGCTTAGGTTGGATTGATCAAGCATTAGAACGAATCGGGCAAAAGCGTAAAATCTCTGTCTTTACCCGCCATTATCAAATGCCGGCACTATTAGCATCAAATGTCGATTTGATTGCAACTTTGCCAACACGTATTGCGCGTCTACAAGCCAAGAGCCAACATTTACTCATCAAAGACCCACCGTTCTATATTCCTGAATTCGAGTTAAAAATGGCATGGTGTCCTCTGTTACATCATCATCCAGCACACCGTTGGTTACGCCAGTTAATTTTATATGTCGCTCGTCAAATGATCGAAGAAGAAAATCGTGAATTTTTATTAAATAACTCACAATTTTCACATTATTAATTAGATTTTTCTTAAATTCTTCTTTTTTAAGATTATACTGTTAGCACTTCGGGCATAATTCGATTATTCCCCTAGTGCTTTTTTGTGTTAAAAATATTTCATAATAATGATGATCCGCAGGTGGATTTCGTGAGTCTCTTCCAGAATATTATAATCATCGCACTTCTGATTACAGGGGCGGGATTTCTGTCTCTGACTGAAATTGCACTTGCTGGTGCACGCAAAGTCAAATTGAAAATTCTGGCCGAAGCTGGCGAAGAGCGAGCGCAAAAAGTTTTAGATTTGCAGGCAAATTCTGCTGATTTTTTTGCAGCCTCCCAAATTGGTCTAAATGCAGTCGCAATTTTAGGTGGTATTTTAGGTGAAGGGGCTTTTCGTCCTTACTTCATGAGCTTTGTTTCTCGTTTTTATACTGGCCCTTGGTCTGAAACCATTAGCTTTGCTCTATCTTTCACTTTAGTCACCTCCTTGTTTATTTTGTTTGCCGACCTCATGCCGAAACGTTTGGCTATGATTGCTCCTGAAAAAATCTCTATTGCGGTGATTAACCCCATTCAGGTGTTTATTAAGGTCTGCAAACCTTTGGCTTGGATTATTAATGCCCTTGCCAACTTGTTATTTCGTCTATTTAAAGTCAACACCATCCGTGATGACAACATTACCTTTGATGACATTTCTGCCGTAATGGATGCTGGCGCACAAGCCGGGGTGCTACAAAAGCAAGAACACCATTTCATTGAAAACGTATTTGAACTTGAAGAACGTAACGTCCCTTCAAGTATGACCACACGTGAAAATGTGGTGTATTTTACTTTAAATGAATCCGAAGCCAGCATCCGTCAAAAATTGGCGGAATATCCTTATTCAAAGTTCTTGGTGTGTAGTAAAAATATTGATGATGTGATTGGCTATGTCGATGCTAAAGACATTCTGGTCCGTATTCTGAATAATCAATCTTTACTCCAACTCAATGAAAGTACCATTCGTAATGTTCTCACCATTCCAGACACATTAACCTTGTCTGAGTTATTAGACCGTTTCCGCTCAACCAAAGAAAAATTTGCAGTGGTGATTAACGAATATGCCTTGGTTGTGGGCGTCATCACCCTGTCAGACATTATGATTACAGTGATGGGCGACTGGGTTACTCCGATTGAAGCTGAACAACAGATTATTAAACGTGATAATAATTCATGGCTAATTGATGGCAGCACGCCGATTGAAGACATGAAACATGCACTGGCAATCGACGAAATGCCGGATGAAGAAAATTATGAAACTTTGGCTGGTTTTATGATGTACCGTCTACGCAAAATTCCACGCCCTGCCGATACCGTAGAATACGCAGGTTTTAAATTTGAAGTGGTCGATGTCGATCATTTTAAGATTGACCAACTGCTAGTGACTCGCCTACTTCCAGAGTCAAAAGACTCCAATAACACGGAACCGCAGGAATAAAAGTTAGCTATTTCTTACTTTCTAAGCCTTGCAAATGATGCAAGGCTTTTTTTGCACCCAATTGATGCAAATCCATACCAATTTGGTACTCTGACATACTTTATCGATATATATTATTTATTAGAAAAATAGAATAAAAAATACCATTTGTTAAATAATCTTTAAAAAACACCAGTATTTGAATACTATCAATTTCACTCAAATATTAAATAAAACCATCACACTCAAAGGACTGATCCATGCTGACTATCTTAGGCTTGGGCATGATTATTTGCTTTATGTATTTAATCATGTCCAAGCGTTTGAGCGCTCTTGTCGCTTTAACTTTAATCCCAATTCTTTTTGCATTAATTACGTATGCTTTAAGCTTTTTTGTTGACAGTCTAGCAGGATTTAATATTTCAGAATTAGGCAACATGATGATGGAGGGGATCAAGAAACTTGCCCCGACAGGTGTCATGCTGTTATTCGCTATTCTTTATTTTGCCATCATGATTGATACAGGCTTGTTTGATCCATCTGTGAAATGGATTTTAAAACAAGTCAAAGGCGACCCTCTGAAAGTGACTTTAGGGACAATCACATTGACCTTGATTGTGTCATTAGACGGTGACGGTTCAACGACTTATATGATCTGTGTTGCTGCGATGCTACCACTGTATAAACGTATTGGCATGAGCCCTTTGATTATGGCGTGCTTAATGATGCTTGCCAGCGGCATCATGAATTTAACTCCATGGGGAGGACCAACGGCACGTGCTGCAACTGCACTACACGTAGACCCAAATGATGTATTTGTACCAATGCTATTTCCAATGCTTGTCGCAATTATCTGGTTATACTTTTTAGGTTTTATGTATGGTCGCATGGAACGTAAACGTATTGGAATAGTCGAATTAGATATTAGTCATGGAGATAACATTCAAATCTCTCAAGTCCCTGAAGCGAACCGCCATCATCTGCGTGTATTTAATGCAGTGTTAACACTGGGACTCATGTTTGCCTTAGTCATGGGTATTTTACCTGCACCAATTTTGTTTATGGTGGCATTGTGTATTGCGCTGATTGTGAATTATCCAGATTTAGATATGCAAAAGCGTTTAGTTGGCAATCACTCTGCAAGTGCATTGGCTGTGGTCGGTATTATTTTTGCCGCAGGTATATTCACAGGTATTCTTTCAGGCACTGGTATGGTCGATGCTATGTCCAAAGAATTGGTAGCAATTATTCCTCCAAGCATGGGACCTTATTTAGCACCTATCACTGCTGTGATTAGTATGCCACTCACCTTTTTTATGTCAAATGATGCCTTCTATTTTGGTGTACTACCCGTATTGTCTGAAGCCGCTGGGCATTATGGCATTAGCCCTGCTGAAATGGCTCGCGCTGCAATTGTTGGACAACCTGTACATCTCTTATCACCTTTGGTTCCATCGACTTATTTATTGTGCGGACTTGCAGGAATCAATTTTGGTGAACATCAAGAGTTCACCATTAAGTGGGCAGTTATTACTTGCTTAGTGATGTTAGTCACTGCTGTAATTTTTGGAATATTTCCACTTTATTCAACACTTGGATAAAAAACTGCTAATAAAAAAGAGCATCTCATGGTGCTCTTTTTTATTTTCATTGTGCATTAAAAGATTAATACTTTTCCAATAAAGCTTCTAAAACAGATTGATAGTGAATCAAAATATCATCTTCTAGAATTTTGTAGGCGTTGTCGAACTGCACCATTGGCCAACCCTGCTTCCAGAATGGGAAAATATTATGCAAATCTTCTGTCACCATCGCTTCTTCACGGGTAATTGCTTGTGCAATTTGCGCCAGAACTTGTGCTGTTTCAGCCCCATCAATGGCTAAATAATCAATCCCTTGCGCTTTTAAAATACGAATACGGTCTTTTTTATAACGAATTTTTTTCGCTTGAGTTGAATTTAAATGTAAAGCCAACGTCACTGCTTCAACAAAATTTTCTTCAAAAGCTTGGTGTAATGCTACTAAAGCCTGTTTATGTGCTTCCTGACGTCCAGCCTTGCCTCCATCACGAATGATTTGATTGGCTTCAACATTGAGCTTATCGTTTTTCATAGACTTTAAGATGTCTAAAATTTCGATATCACTTAATTGCTCAGGAGATTGTTCAGTCATGCACTGCTCATTTACATTAAAAGGAATCTACTATTCTCTCATATTTCCAACATAAAGAGCAGTCTTTACTTCATGCCTAGGGATGAACATGAAGAGAAGCTTCAATATATTCTCATTACGCTATATTTAAGCTTACTTCATGATCAATAACTCAATGGGTTAAATCACTTCAACCACAATTTTACCAATTTGCTCACCTGTATCCATAGCACGATGCGCATCTTGAATGTGGTCAAATTTAAAAGTTTTATAGATCATTGGAACACATTGACCTTGCTCCAATAACGGCCAAACATGCTCTTGCAAACCTTGGCGAATTTCTGCTTTTTCGGCTGTATTTCGCGCACGCATGGTCGAGCCCGTAATCGTCAAACGCTTCATCATAATTTGACCAAGCTTGACCTCTTTGGCTTTTGCTCCACCAAGGAAGGCGATATAAACCAAACGACCATCTTTACGTAATAAGTTCAGGTTTTGTTCAAGATAAGGTGCACCCACAATATCTAGAATGACGTCAACACCTGCCTGATCGGTCTTTTCTAAAATATAACTTTCAAAATTTTGTGTTTTATAATTAATTGCATCCGTTAAATGAGCAATAGCTTGAACTTTTTCATCTGAGCCAACCGTTGCAAACGTTTTCAGACCCAGTGCATTACATAACATTAATGCTGTGGTCCCAATACCACTTGTGCCACCATGAATCAGCACCGTTTCTCCTGCTTTGGCTTTACCCATTTGAAACACATTGGCCCATACCGTAAAAAATGTTTCTGGAATTGCCGCAGCCTGCACATAGCTTAAGCCTGTTGGAATATTTAAAGTTTGGCTTTCAGGTACAACACAATATTCGGCATAACCACCACCATTGGTTAAACCACACACCTGATCACCGACTTTAAACTTCTGAACATCCGATCCGACTGCAACGACTTCACCAGCAACTTCTAAACCTGGCACAGGAGTCACACCTTTTGGCATTGGATATAAACCTTGACGCTGTAAAATATCTGGTCGATTCAATCCAAAAGCATGGACTTGAACCAAAACCTCATCAGCCTTAGGTTCTGGCACCACAGTTTGCTCAATGGCTAATTTTTCTGGTCCACCTACTTCGGTAATCACTACCTGATGCATCATTGGATTTGTCATGATGTTTCCCTATATTGCTTTATATTCTCACGCTGTATTTGACCATAAATGGATAAACGAATGAAGTAAAACGTCCTTATCAATTCGCCTAAGTGAGTTTGCTCTAGGTATAAAAAAAGCCCCTTTTCAGGAGCTTGTTTTTAAAATATTTATCTTTGCGGTAACGGAATATATTGCGAATCCGAATTCTGGACTTTACGTTCCCCAACCACCACATTCAGAGTTAATGGTTTACCAGCACGTTCGACTTGAATCTTGACGGTACTGTTCGGCGCTTGCAATGCCACATAATTAATCAAATGCGATGCTGAGGTAATTTTTTCCTCATTCACTTGAGTAATTTTATCGCCTTTTAATAATCCTGCTTGAGCTGCTGGCCCATTTTTTAGCACGTCTGCAACAACCACACCCGCTTGTTTTGGTTCAATAATATTTTCTTGCTGTACAGGCATTAAACTAATACCTAACCAACCACGAACCACACGACCATCTTTCAAAATTGAATTAAGCACTTGCTGACAGATTTTTGCAGGAATCGCAAAACCTATCCCCAGTGAACCACCTGATTGTGAGAAAATAGCAGTGTTGACCCCAATTAAATTGCCTGCTACATCAATCAAGGCTCCACCTGAGTTACCAGGATTAATTGCCGCATCAGTTTGAATAAAGTCTTCATAAGTATTAATGCCTAAATCTGAACGCCCTGTTGCAGAGATAATCCCTTGCGTTACAGTTTGACCAACACCAAATGGGTTACCAATTGCCAGTACCACATCCCCCACTTCATTACCACTCAGCTTAAAAGGTAATACAGGCAGTTTATCCAACTCAATTTTAATCACCGCTAAATCAGTATCAGGATCTGTACCAATAATTTTAGCAGCCGCACGTCGACCATCTTGTAATGCAACAATAATTTGATCAGCCTGAGAAACCACATGATTATTAGTCAAAATATAACCATCTGGGCGAACAATCACCCCAGACCCCAGACTATTTTCATTTTGTTCAGGATTTAATTGTTCTGGAAGTTGATTACCAAAAAACTCTCTAAATGCAGGATCATTCATGAGCGGGTGATCAAGTTGTTTGACTTTCTGTGTGGTAAAAATATTGACCACCGCAGGTGCAGCAACTTTTACCGCTGCACTATAAGACACTATCCCACCTGTTCTGGACGTATCAATCAGCGGTTCAACTTTTTCAGCAGGCATTTTTACGCCATCAGGAGCAACAGGCGCTTTTGGTTTTTGGTATTGTTGCCATGCAATAAAACCAATAATCACAATAATGAGTAACACCCAAGGTAACCATGTAAAGGTCCGGCGCACGTTTCTATCCTCTTAAAATATTTTAATTTATTAATAACGAAGAATTTATGCTTATTGTAAAGGCAAATACCGTTCGGTACACAAAATTCATGCAAGAGTTTTGTGATGCTTTAGTTACAATTCAAACTATGTTTTGATGATATTAATTCGTAACTTAAGAGACTTTTATGGCGACTCTGCAAGAAATTCTGCAATGGTGTAATGACACGTTAAAAACTCAAGAGTTTAAAGACTATGCACCCAATGGTTTACAAATTGAAGGACGCTCTGAAGTTAAAAAAATTCTCTGCGCAGTCACTGCTTCTCAAGAGGCAATTGATGCTGCGATCGCACAGCAAGCTGATCTACTCTTAGTCCATCATGGTTATTTTTGGAAAGGCGAACCCTACCCGATTACGGGTATGCGTGGAAAGCGTATTAAGACACTGATCCAAAATGATATTTCATTGGTGGCTTATCACCTTCCTTTAGATTCACACCCAATACTGGGAAATAATGCTGCAATTGCTGAAATTTTAGAACTGGAAAATATTGAGGCTTTAGATGCTTCAGAACGCCACCCTATCGGCAATATTGGTTATTTAAAGCAAGCGATTTCTCCAGAAGCTTTTAAGGAAATCCTCACGGAACGCTTAGGCTTTAACACTATTCATTTAAATGCGAATAAAAAAACCATTCAGAAAGTGGGTTTTTGTACAGGTGCAGCGCAAGACTTTATTGGCAAAGCTGCTGAGCAACTTTGTGATGCCTACATATCTGGAGAAGTCAGCGAACGAACGTATTATGAAGCGAAAGAATTGGATGTTCATTACTACGCTTGCGGACATCATGCGACTGAACGTTATGGTGTACAACGCCTAGGACAAGCTATTTCAGAACAGTTTAATCTTGAGTATAGTTATTTCGAATTAAACAATCCGATTTAATTTGGGCTGGGCAAATTTTCCTTACTTAAAATATGGATTTAAAGCAGTGTGATTAGATTTAAAGTATTTTTTATATACGTATAAATTCGAGCGCTATTCTGTATTGTTATTTAAAAGTATTGCGCAAATTTAGCCCAGAATCCTTTACAATAGTGCCACTTAATGTCAAAACCCAGCAAAATGCAAGGAATTGAAATCATGACAACGATCACTTTACCAGCACTTCCATATGGCTATGAAGATCTTGCTCCTCATATCAGCAAAGAAACTTTAGAATACCATCACGACAAACACCACAATACTTATGTTGTTAACTTAAACAACTTAATCAAAGGCACTGACCTTGAAGGTAAAACTTTAGAAGAAATCATCAAAGCTTCTGCTGGCGATGCTGCTAAAGTAGGTGTTTTCAACAATGCAGCTCAAGTTTGGAACCACACGTTCTACTGGAACTGTATGGCTAAAAACGGTGGCGGTAAAGCAACTGGCGCATTAGCAGCAAAAATTGATGAAACTTTTGGTTCATACGAAAAATTTGCTGAAGAATTTGCTGCTGCGGCAACAACTCAGTTCGGTTCAGGCTGGGCTTGGTTAGTTGCTGATGAAGTAAATGGCGCGCTTTCTATTATGAAAACTGCAAATGCCGATACTCCACTTGCTCACGGTAAAGTAGCAGTATTAACCATTGACGTTTGGGAACATGCTTACTACATCGATTTCCGCAATGCTCGTCCTAAATACATCACAACTTTCTTAGAAAGCTTAGTGAACTGGGACTATGCAAACGCGAAATATGCAGGTCAAGCTGCTGGTGTTGAAAAATAATTTTTATTTTTCTGCATAAAAAATCACCCTTTACGGGTGATTTTTTCATTTTTAGGCTTTAACTGAATAATTATAAATCAAATAAAACAATTATCTTCAGGAACGGGTTGACGACGCCTACTTTCATCCCTAAAATGCGCATCAGATTCTCCAATAGCTCAGTCGGTAGAGCGACGGACTGTTAATCCGCAGGTCCCTGGTTCGAGCCCAGGTTGGAGAGCCACTATTCTTCCATAGCTCAGTCGGTAGAGCGACGGACTGTTAATCCGCAGGTCCCTGGTTCGAGCCCAGGTGGAAGAGCCAAGATTCTAAAAAACCCACACATTATGTTGTGGGTTTTTTATTGCCTATATTTTAAAATCAATCTAATTGCAAATTGTAATTTCGTTGTATTTTGAATATCTTCACCACATAACAACAGCATAGAGAATAAAAATGAATCTGCCTTGGCTAAAATCCCTGATTTTTTGGATTGTTATCATTGTGGTTATTTTTGCTGCCTTTCAATGCACACAAAAGTCTGAAAATAATAAGTCTGCTTCTGCCCTGATGTACGAACGCTTATATCAATGTAGTCGTGATTTAGCTGGGAAAAACCCTAGCGTCTTAACAGCGATTCAAAAACAAATTCATTCGAATATGACTCAACAAGAACTCATGCAATTGATCAATTCATGTCGCCAAGCCAATCCCCTCAAAACGCAAGCCACTTATATTGACGCAATACAGCGTATTAAATAATCTATTTGCCTATTTTTAATTCACTTAACTGAAAATATTTGAATTTTTTAACTTTTTACTTGACCACTTGCACTTCGCCCCCTAAAATGCGTTCCAGATTCTCCAATAGCTCAGTCGGTAGAGCGACGGACTGTTAATCCGCAGGTCCCTGGTTCGAGCCCAGGTTGGAGAGCCAAGATTCTAAAAACCCACTCACTTTGTAGTGGGTTTTTTATTGAGTTCAATTTGTGTTTACATCAATTCAAACGCTGTTTTTTATTATTGGCTGTCTAGCAAGTTTATTTTTGCTTCTGATGCTATTCCAACATTTTTTTTGGAATCGGCAGCAATTTTATCAAAAACCCCTCATTACGGCCTTTGAACAAAAAATGTTTGTTCGACTGAATGAAGCACTGCCTGAACATCATATTTTGGCACAAGTCGCATTTAGTGCCCTAATTACCAGTGACAATTTCAAAATACGTCAACAATTCAATCGAAAAGTCACAGATTTTGTGGTGTTAAATCGTGATATGAAAGTTATCGCAATTATTGAATTAGATGACCCAAGTCATATTGGTAAAGAAGATGAAGATCGTCAACGCGACTTAATGCTGACAGAAGCAGGTTATACGGTATTTCGTTATACCTCTATACCAAGTGCACGCGAACTACGTAAAGATTTGCTTTAATTTCTCTTAAACAATAATATTCATGAACATTTATTCTAATAAAAAAAACAATCTCAACAAATTACCTAAAATTCACAACAAAATTAAAACCATTTTCAATTAATTTTTATTCAACAAATACTTACACTAGCACCAGAGACAGAAAATCCCAATTTACAGGTATAGAACATTTTCAGTATTTGGAACACAGTCAAAAGGTAATTGGATGCTCAAGTTTAGGACAAAAAATAGTGAATGAGCTTTTACTCCCAGCACCCGTATTAATTCTCTCGGAAGAAATGAATTTAGACCTTCGCCTTAGAATATTATTGATGGAGTTAGGCTACCCTGCGCCTTTAATTCACTCTACACCCTATTTAGATGATGCACTTGAAATCTACCGTTTACATTTACCCAATATTGTCCTAGTCGATCTTAATTTTACGCAAGTACCTTTACACGATTTAATACGCTCATTAAAAGCTTATCATCCTTATGTGGTCATTATTTTACTGGCGCCCAAAGGGCAAACAGAGCAAATCTTCCGAGGAATTCAATCTGGCGCATATGGCTACTTTTTTATTGAGCAGACTGACCGTGAGATTTTGCAACAGATCAGAACCATTTTAAGGGGTGGTGCAACCTTACATGGCGAATTGGCACAATATATTCTCAATACTCAGACTCAAAGCCAAACTCAACAATTCATCAACCATTTTAAAGAAAGTCCAAGCCAATTGTTCTCTGATATCGAGTTAGAAATTTTATCTTTGCTCGCAAATCAGTTAAATACTCGTGAAATTGCGCATAAATTGGGGATTCCTCTTTACAGCGTAGAAGGGCGAATCAAATCGATTTACCGGCATTTAAGTCATAAATAAGAAAGAGCCTACTTGAGGCTCTTTCTTTTGACTGTTATTTAATGATTTCTAACAAGGTCCGTTGGGCATTATGCGGCTCTTCCCCTTCTGCCACTTGAGCACGCACCCATGAACCATCACCTTGTAATAGCCATGCTTGTTGATTGTCTTTTAGATAAGTGAGTAAGCCCTGCTGATAAATCCGTTTTTTTAATGTAGGATCTTCAATTGGGAAGCAAGCCTCAACCCGATTAAATAAATTACGATCCATCCAGTCCGCACTTGAGCAGTAGATATGCGGATTGCCATTATTACTAAAATAGTAAACCCGTGTATGTTCCAAGAAGCGTCCAACGATAGAACGTACCCGAATATTTTCTGACAAACCTGGAAGCCCAGGACGTAAACAACAAATAGAACGAATAATAAGATCTATCTGCACGCCCGCCTGCGAAGCTTCATACAGTTTATTAATCAACTGCAATTCCGTCAGGGCATTCACCTTCACAATAATCTGTGCTGGTTTTCCTGCTTTGGCATTGGCAATTTCATCATCAATAAAATTGACCAACTGGGCATGTAACGTAAATGGCGCATGTAAAAGCTTTTTCAGCTTTGCCATTTTGCCCATACCTGTTAACTCTTGGAAAATGCGATGTACATCTTCACACAGTTCTTTGTCGGTTGTGAGTAAACCGTAGTCGGTATAAATACGGGCATTACCTGCATGGTAATTTCCTGTACCTAAATGGACATAACGTACCAGTTTATTATTTTCACGGCGGACAACTAGAATCATTTTGGCATGCGTTTTATAGCCGACAATACCATATACCACCACAGCGCCTGCTTCTTGCAAAACATTGGCCACTGCAATATTCGACTCTTCATCAAAACGAGCACGTAACTCAATCACCGCGGTGACTTCTTTACCATTACGCGCTGCTTCTGCCAAGACTTGTACAATCTCAGAATCTGCTCCACTACGGTACAACGTTTGCTTAATTGCTAGAACTTGCGGGTCTCGCGCAGCTTCACGTAACAAGTTAATGACTGGGGCAAAGGATTCAAACGGATGGTGCAGTAAAATGTCTTGCTTTTGCATCGCTGAAAAAATGTTTTCAGATTTTTTCAACACTTTAGGAATTACAGGCGTATGTGAGTCATAGCGCAAATGCGGACGCTTAAAATTTGACAACAATCGTGCCAAATTTACTGGACCATCCACTTTATACAACTGCTCTTCTTCTAAATCGAATTCATTCAGCAAGTAATCATAAATATGTTTAGGGCAGTTTTCCGTGACCTCTAAACGTACCGCACGACCAAAGCGACGTGAATTTAGCTCACCTTTTAACGCTTTCGCTAAGTCTTCTACATCTTCATTTAAAGCCAAGTCTGCATTCCGCGTTACACGGAACTGATAACAGCCCGTCGCAGTCATTCCAGGGAATAGGTCGGAAACATGCTCATGAATAATCGCAGATAACATGACATGGTGCTCTTTACCACCCGTCAGCTCATCGGGTAAGCGTACAACACGCGGCAATGAACGTGGTGCGGGTACAACAGCTAAATCAATTTGACGACCAAAGGCATCTTTACCTTCCAAAGTCACAATGAAGTTCAAGCTTTTGTTAACTAAACGTGGAAATGGATGTGCAGGGTCTAAACTAATCGGCGTTAATACTGGAGCAACCTGTTCTTGGAAATACTTTTTCACCCAAGAAGATTGAGCGGGGGTTAGCTCGCCACGACGTAAAAAACAAATATCTTCTTCGCGCAGTTTCGCTAAGATTTCTTCATTTAAAATACGGTATTGGCGTTCTATTGCAGCATGTGTTGTTTGCGAAATTTGATCTAAAACCTGTTTTGGGGTCAGACCATCGGGAGTATGACTTTCATTGCCTAAATCCAACTGTTCCAACATGCCTGCAACACGAATTTCAAAGAACTCATCTAAATTTCTTGAAAAAATCAGCAAGAAATTCATGCGTTCTAGCAATGGATGCAACGGATCGACAGCTTGTTCAAGAACACGTAAATGGAAATCTAAAATTGAAAGTTCACGATTAATAAATCGATCATTATAAGTATATTCAACTGGCTCTAATGGAGTCTGTGCCGCCGTATTCATAATCAACCCATGATTTTAAGACGTTATCTGTATAGTCATAAGTATGCTTCAATTTTGTGACATTTTCATAAAAAAGCCCAAAATAATTTGGGCTTATGTTGCTTTATACTGATCGCTGAATTAGGCCGTATTAAGGGATTTGGCTATAACGCATATATTTACGAATCATTCTTTTACGAATTTGGACTTTTCGATCATTTTGATGATCTTGATAGTATTTAGGATTAGGTAAAATTGCTGCTAAAAATACTGCCTGATCACGAGTTAAACTTCGCGCACTTTTGCCAAAATAATGCTGTGTTGCTGCTTCAACCCCGTAAATATTTTCCCCAAACTCTACCGAGTTTAAATAGACTTCCAGAATACGCTGTTTTGACCACATACGCTCCATCATCCAAGTGGCGATGGCCTCTTGCCCCTTACGAATAAAAGAACGCTTATTGTATAAAAATAAGTTTTTCGCCAATTGTTGAGAAATAGTCGATCCGCCCGCAACCACTTTGCCTTTGTCTTGGTTACGTTCTAAAGCGTATTGCATGCCTTCCCAGTCAAAACCATGATGGTGCATGAATTTTCCATCTTCAGAAGTGACCACAGCGCGTTTTACATAATCGCTAATCTCATCATAATCCCGCCATGTGTGCTGAATTGGTTTTGATGGTTCAGACCAGTAATCTAGACGCATGAACATCGTGGTTTCGACTGGATGTGTACGCCACCAGACTAAACTACTAAAAATCCATAGCTGTACAAGTAGAATCAAACTGACAATGACTAACAAAGTTCGAACAAAAAAAGCTTTCATGTCAGTAAGTTGCTCCTAATATTTTCATTCTTTCGTGCTAAGCTTGGTTAAAATGTAGATTCAAAGTCAAACAATAGCATGTCTCATTCAACACCACCTTGGGTTCCAAGCAAACTGAATATGCAGGATTGGTGGCTCACCACCCTTTTCATTGCCATCAATGTGGGTTTATTCCTCTGGCAAATTGTCTCAGGGGTCAATGTCAGCGATCCAAGCCTAGCAGATGCTATTCGCTGGGGAGCTGATTATGCACCTTTAACCTTTTTAGAGGAACCCACTCGCCTGTTCAGCAGCATGTTTTTTCATTTTGGGCTGATTCATTTAATGTTAAACATGTGGGCATTGTATATTTTTGGCAGTGTCGCAGAACAACTCTTTGGTCGGTTCTATTATTTCATGCTCTATTTTGCCGCAGGATTAATGGGAAGTCTTTTTAGTGGTTATTTGGCGATACATGACACGGTAAGTATGCTGAATCAACAGGTGATTGATCCCGCTTTACTTCCGCATGTCAGCGCAGGTGCTTCTGGTGCTGTGATGGGCTTAGGTGGTGCATTAACCTTACTATCCCTCTTTCCTGTTCTACCACAACAACGCTTTATTCTAGATAAAAAGACCTTAATTATGGTCATGGGCATTAACTTGGTGATTGGACTCACGATCTCTGGAATTAATAATGCTGCGCATGTTGGTGGAATGCTAATGGGCGCGGTTCTCGCAGGTATTTGGTATTTGTGCCAAAAGTGGCAAAAACCTGCCCTAAGCTTGATTTTAGGTACAACTGTAGCTGTCGTGAGCTGCTGGTTTCTATACCAGTATTGCCTGCAACAAGTTCAACTGATTCAACCGATTTGGGCTGAATTATTACAGGCTATGCGTCAACGCTACCATTTTTAAAGACAGCGAGAGGAATCTTAAGATTGATTCATCTCTCTTAAACTTTGTAAAGGCGGGATATCGCAGAGATAACTCAAACGATAACGCCCAATCAGCGCGCATAACAACATCATGCTCACGGGTAGAATCAACCAGATTTCCCAATGGACTTGCATACTTAGATTCATTCGATAACTAGCAATCGCACTGATCAATTCGGCAAAGAAACAAGCCACAATACCCGCCAATAACCCCATAAAGCCAATTTCCAGTGTCAGCATATTTTTGAGCATGCGCTTAGAGCTACCAAATGAACGGAGTAAAGCAACTTCCCTTTTTCGCTCATCCATCAATAAATTAAGACAGGCAATTAAGACCAAAATACCCGCAAGACTGACCAATGAAGCAAGAATAGTGACGACTTGAATCAACACATTCATCAAGCGCTTAATCTCATCCAGTATTAAGCCCACATCAATAAAGACGGTATTACTAAATTGCTGAATTAATTGAATCAGTTTTGGTTTGTCTTGTTCTGGAACATAAAAACTCCCCAAATAACTGCCTGCATTTTCATCGAGCGTTTGTGGTGAAAAAATAAAGAAAAAGTTCGGGCTAAAACTTTCCCATTCAACTTCTCTTAAATTGACTACTTTGGCGTGTAGCATGCCTTCAGGCAAACTAAAGCTTAACCGATCACCCACCTGTATACCCAATTCTGCCGCGGTTTTCGCTTCGACAGAAACCTCTCCAACATGAGTAAATTTTGCTTGTCCTTGCACAATCTTATTGTCTGTTGGCAAGCTGCTACTTTGCGTCAGGTTTAACTCACGGCGTAATGAGTTATTTTCTTTAACCAATTGCTCCGAAAAAGGTTGTTCATTTTTGGCCACCAATCGACCTCGAATATTCGGATACAATGGTGTGCTATTCCAGCCATGTGCCTGTAATTGCTGTTTAAACTGGGGTAGAGCAAATGGCGGCAAACCATACACAAATTGATTAGGCGTACCTTGTGGCAACTGTTGTTGCCAACGTTCTAACAAGTCTGTACGCAGGACGGCCAATACTGTAATCAAGCTTAGTCCTAGTGCCAATGCCGTAATCTGAAATGCAGTCTGATAAGGTACTTTAACATAGGCCGAAACCGCCATTTTTAAGCGTTTTAAAGCTTTTAAAACCAGCCAGACCAAAATATACAAGAGCACACTTAGGGCAATAATGCCACCAATCACCAAACTGGTTAACAGTAAATTCTCTGTCAGTATCAGACTAAAAATAAATAAACTCAGTGTGCCCGACAGTAAGGTCCATAATAAAACTTGCATAGACTGCGTTTGCTGACGAATCACTCGGATTGGTGGGGTGTACATCAATTGCCATAAATTCGGCAAAATAAAACCAGTTAACACCACTGCACTGGTCAATATGGCAATCGGTAATGGCCCTTTCAACATTGCCCATGCAGAAAACTGAAGCTGCAAATTCGGAATCAGTTGTAGCATAAGCTGTAACAACCCATACCCCAAAGCCATTCCAAGTAACACCCCAATCAAAATGGCAATGCTTAATATAACCAACAAAAGAGAGGCGTAGACTTTTAAAATTTGGGCTTTGGAGGCCCCCATGCAACGCAATAAAGCAATATAGTCTTGGTTTTGCTGTACATAACGTTGACTGGTCAATGCAATCGCGATACCACACAGCAAAATGGTCAAAATATTTGCCAACTGTAAAAAGGTATCTAAATTCTCAATTGGGCGCATCAAGCGCGTATTGCCTTCAGTGGCATTCCGCAGTTTCAACCCATTGGCATCTTCAGCATTGACAGCGGAGGATTGTTGTTTTGCTTGTCGCTGCTTAAATTGCGTCTGAAACTGTTGAATATTCTTCGCATCGCCCGCCATCAGTAGACGGTAATCAATTCGGCTGCCGACTTGAATGGCGTTGGTCCGTGCAATATCTTGTTGTGCAATCATCACTGTTGGTGAAAAACCCGAAAAACCAAGTTCCTGATTCGAATCATGCTGAATCTTTGCAGAGACTTTAAACGTGCCATCTGCAATTTGAATTTGGTCTCCCAACTTCACATGTAATAAATCCATCACCCGTGGACTTAACCAGACTTCCCCACTTTGAATCGCCTGCTGTTGAGGCTGAAGCTGTAACTGTCCTCGCAATGGAAAATGTGCATCAACAGCTTTAACATTGACCATGACAAATTGTGACTCAGTATGTGCCATGGAGTTAAACACAGTGACTTGCGACTGTTTTAAATGTAACGCAGTCGCCTGATCTTTCCAACGCTGTTCAATTTCCGACTGATCCGACAACACCAAATCTGCGGCCATCAGCTCTGCGGCTTGTAAAGTCACTGCATTCTGGATTTGCTCATTACTAAATTTGAGTGCTGTGGTCACGCTAATGGCCAGTAGTAAAGCAATAATCAACAAATACATACCGCTACTTTTCAGACTTTGCTTGAATAAAGGTCGAAATAGAGCACTCATGCGTGATCACCGCCTTGCACGTGTTCATGCAACTGACCTTCAAATAAATGCACATGGCGCTGACATTGTCTCGCCAATTTCAAATCATGCGTGACTAAAACCAGTGTGGTGCCTAACTCCTGATTTAAAGCAAATAGTAACTGCTCAATCTCTTTGGCTGTTTGACTGTCTAGATTTCCCGTGGGTTCATCTGCAAAAATAATTTTAGGCTGGCAAATTAAAGCTCGCGCAATCGCCACACGCTGTTGTTCTCCACCAGAAAGTACTTTTGGCGTTTGCTCCGCCTGTCGCTCTAACCCGACCTTTTTAAGTAGCTCTAAAGCACGTTGTTCTGCCTCCGCATATTGAAAATTAGCGTGCAAACGCAAAGGCAACATGACATTTTCTAATGCGGTTAAGTGCGGTAAAAGTTGAAAAGATTGAAAAACAAAACCAATATACTTCAAACGGACAAGCGCTCGCTGTTCTTCATTAAGCGCAGAAATATTTTCTCCACAAACGGTTAACTCACCACCACTGGCTTGATCTAAAGTTGCTAAAATTCCCAACAAAGTCGACTTACCAGAACCTGAACGCCCTGTAATGGCAATTTGTTCACCTTCCATAATGTCGAGATTTAAATTTTCAAAAATTGAGAGACTTTTATCTGCAAGTTGTATTTTTTGTGTCAAATTCTGGGCAGAAATTACGGCTTGTGGCATGATGAATCTCTCTTCTATTGTGCTCAGGTTTTCGTCAGTTACTATGCGTCAATATCGTTTCAAAGTATTCGTTTATTCTTCGGTGATAGGGCTAATGCTCTGCCTAAATCCAATGCTGACCTCAGCTAAAACTATTATGATTCTCGGTGATAGTATTAGCGCAGGTTATGGTCTACAGCCACAACAAGGATGGGTCACACAGTTACAAAAACGATTAGACCAACAGTATCCGAAACAGCATCAAGTGGTCAATGCGAGTGTGAGTGGTGAAACTAGCAGTGGTGCTTTAGCACGTTTACCCAAACTACTTGCAACTTATAAGCCAAATATTGTGGTCATCGAACTGGGGGGAAACGATGGTTTGCGTGGTCAACCACCACAAATGATTCAACAAAATCTAGCACGTTTAGTTGAGCAAAGCCAAAAGGCGAAAGCAAAAGTTATTTTGTTTGGAATGAAAATTCCACCGAATTATGGCACCGCTTATAGCAAGGCTTTTCAACAAAACTACACGATTGTCAGTCAACGTTATCAAGTGAAATTACTGCCTTTCTTTTTAGAAGGCATCGCAGGTCATAAAAATTTAATGCAAAACGATTTAATTCATCCCAATGCACAAGCACAAGTAAAATTATTAAATCTCGCTTATCCATACATTAAAGGCGCTTTATAAAGCGCCTTTAATCACATCCATATTTTTATAGATCAGATGTCTTAGAAATCAAAAAAAATCACTTCGCCAGTTTCTAATGAATATTCAGCACCCACAACAATCATCTTGCCTTTCGCAATTAATTGTTCCAATACAGCCGAACCATGGCGTAATTGATTGACCGAAGCAAATACATTTGAACGGACGGCGTGGTTCGAAAGTTTTTTCAAATCGTTTTTCAGCTCAGTCTGCATCAAAGTTTCGACAGATGGGCGCACACGGTTCACAATTGACATTAAATTATTTGATGGTGGACAGTCTGGGTTCATTAAAGTGTCAATGGTCGCTTGAATGGCGCCACAATGGCTATGGCCAAGAACAACAACCACTGCGCAGTCATAACGTTCAGCAGCAAATTCCACACTACCCACTTGCGAAGGCGCAACCACG
This sequence comes from Acinetobacter sp. AM, assembly GCF_003105055.1. Classification (NCBI taxonomy): domain Bacteria; kingdom Pseudomonadati; phylum Pseudomonadota; class Gammaproteobacteria; order Moraxellales; family Moraxellaceae; genus Acinetobacter; species Acinetobacter sp. AM. The sequence goes on from NZ_QETG01000018.1 coordinate 23,390, forward strand.
TTACCCGCAACACGAATAACAAATAGATCACCTAAGCCTTGGTCAAAAACCATCTCGGCAGGAACACGCGAGTCAGAACAACCCAGTACAATTGCAAATGGATTCTGATCTTCCGACATTTCAGCACGTTCTTGGTGCGTCAATTGTTTAGGGAGGGTTGTTTCCCCAGAAACAAAACGTTGGTTTCCTTTTTTAAGACGGTCTAATGCTTCTTGAGCCGTTAGCATTCTTTTTTCCACCATGATTTGAAGTGTCAATATTCTAATACCAGCAAAAATGAATGTCACTTGCAAAAAAGAATACAGCTAGGCATTTTTAGATTGGCAAAAAAGTTCAAACACTTTTTCCATTACTTTGAAGTAAATCACATTATTTGGTTTTTATATCAATCATCTCAATAAACTTGTTCGTGACATTTTAGTGATTGTATTTACAATAGATCTTCATAAAGTCAAAGATTATTCTTTATACCAATTCCAGCTTTTTTGCAGTTTCAAAAATAGATTTTCGACAATAGAATTTTAGTGACAAGGATTTAAGTCAATGACACAAAGCAGTCAATATTTTTTTCATTTTGTTACTGCAATGGGAATCCTCATTACAATGTCATTGCTCAATATTGCTTCTGCCAAACCCCTACAGCTTTCTTCTGAGCAAATTACGCTACAAAATTATTTACAACAAGAACGTGAAGATTCTGGATTAAAAACCAAAACCCTCAAAGTAGGGGATATTCTTTGGAGCTATAACGAAGGAGGATCGAGCCAAAAACCTACTGTTTTACTGATTCATGGGTTTGGAGGAAATCGTGACAACTGGAACCGTGTCGCCTCTTATCTAACGCCAAACTATCACGTGATTGTGCCTGATTTACCCATTTATGGGGACACCAAAGTTCCTTCAAATTTTGATATTGCTGTTCCCAATGTCACCTCCAGCCTTCGACAATTTGCCGAAGCCATTGATATTGAAAATAAATTGAATATTGCAGGTCACTCTTTGGGTGGCTCAATTGCTACGCTCTATGCTGCGCAATATCCTTTTGATACGCAAAGCTTATTTCTGTTAAATAGTGCAGGCATCTATAAAAAAGCCAACACGCCGTACACGAGAGATCCTCATTTTTTAAAGCATATTATTGTGTCAAAACCTGGTGATTATGACGAAGTTCGCCATGAGATTATGCAAAATCCACCGAAACTTTCACCCGAACTCAAACGTGCTAAAGAGCAATTATTGATTGCTCAAGCAGGCAGAAATAATCTGGTCATTGAGCAAATTTCGACATTAAATCGTATCTATACCCCTGAAACCTTTGCCAGAATTACCCGCAATGTAGAAGCGCCAACTTTAATTTTATGGGGCAAACAAGATAAAATTTTTAATGTTGAAGTTGCAGATGAATTAAAATCCCTGTTGAAACGTGCCGAAGCACCTGTCATCCTGAATAATGTAGGTCATATGCCTTTGTTGGAAGCAGATAAACAAGTTGCGAATTACTATCTTCCGTTTCTTGCAAAGACCCAAAGTCTGAAAAATCCCTTGGCAGACCAACTGATTCCCTTACATTAAATTTGAATTTTTATGCAAAAACACCCCATGATTGAGCAACTGATCGAAGCTCATCTACAATTTTTAAATGATGAATTTACTCAGTCAGAAACCATTAAAAATGAGTTTGTTGAATTTTATCATTGGTTCAGAAAACAAAAATTAAAACAAATTTGGACTGTTGAGCAGATTCATCAATTGATTGACCAGCAAATCTTAAAGACGCCTGCCAGTGATTTTTTAATTGAACAAATTGCAGAGCATATTCGCTTTGCCTTGGTTCATCCCGCAAATGACCAGACCAAAATCGCAGATGCAATTCCTGTGCTTACGGTCGATAAAATTGCTCAATATGTCGCCAGTAAAAGTGGGCATAGACAACGCTTAATTCATACCGTCGTGAACAACCCAGCTTTCTCTGCCATGATTACACAACTCATTCAGCACGCGATTCATGACTATTTAGATAACTCCGTCATGGTCAAGCATGTGCCAGGTGTTTCTCGTTTTATGAAAATGGGGAAATCTGTTTTAGAAAGTGTGACTGATTCAAACTTAGATCAAGCCATTCAACATTATTTACAGAAAAATATTCAGAAACTCAGTCAAATGAGTGAGCAAGTGTTAAATCAGCATTTTAATGACGATAAGCTTTATCATTTTCAAGCCAATTTATGGCATAAAATTAAAGACCTTCCGCTCAATGTGTTAAAAAATTATATTGAGATTGATGACTTACCTCAAACTGTTGGTTTAGGTCATGAAATTTGGGATCATTTGCGCCAAACGGAATACTTAGAACAGCAAGTGAAAGATGGTATCTCTGCATGGTATGCACGCAATCAAGACCGAAGTTTTGATTTATTATTCAGAGACTTAAATATTGATGAAGCATTAATCCAAAATCAGTTACAGCATCTGTTAGAACCGATTATTCAGAATATGCTGCAAACAGATTACCTAGCTCAACGTGCGCGTCATTATTTAGAAAAGTTCTATTATTCCGACAGTACCTTAGCAATCTTGAAAAAAGGCGCTGAATAGCGCCTTTGGGTTCTGCCTTTAAATCAACTTAAAACTGATATTTCAGACTTGCATAATAAGCACGACCTGGTTCGTTGTAGGTTTGATTCACTGAGTTATCACGTAATAACTTTTCATCAAACAAATTGCTAACACCAAGACGCCCACTGATTTGATCCGTGAATTTATAACCTGCATTGATGCCTGCTATACCATAACTTTTCACAGCCGTAACATTCATATCACCATTTTCAGTATTCGATTCTGCGTATTGACGTGGTTTTTGACGCCCATACTGGGTATATACAAAGTTCACATCCATGGCATCGGAGACGTTGTAGTTAAAGATGGAGTTAATCGTATAATTCGGCACAATCGACAGCGGGTTACCGGTCTTTTTATTCTCCGAATCCATCATATATGTCACATTATTGGTCCAACTTGCGTTATCAAAGGTTAAAGTTACACTTCCCTCCACCCCTTGAATCAATGCTTCGGGTACATTTTCCCACTGTAAAATGTTATGCCCCGCAGTTGAAGTGGCTAAAACCGTTTCACCTGCTGTAATTTTATTTTCATAATCGTTTCTAAACCAAGTCAAACTGGCATTGACCATATCTTTTTCGAATTGAACACCTAATTCTTTATTGATAGATGTTTCAGGCTTTAGATCCGCATTACCAATTAAATAACATTGAGAAATTTGCGTAGCTTTAATCGGACAACCATTTCCGCGTGTATATAATAAGTATCCTTCTGAAGTTTGATACATATTTGGTGCTTTATACGCCTTTGCAATGCCGCCTTTCAGGGTAAAGTAATCGCCCAATTTTTGGGTAATGTTTAAGCTTGGACTCCAATTCGAACCTGATTTATTGTGGTCGTCGAAACGAATTCCAAGGACTAAATCAGTACTATCTGTCACCTTAAAGTTATCTTCAATATAGGCAGAAGCAATTCGAGACTCCATGCTCTCACGATCGGCAGCTAAGCTAATGAGCCCAGAAGCATCGGTTTGTACTGTGCTCGATGGATCGGTGAAATCATCTTCTACCCATTCAGCGCCCAAGGTTAAAACTTGAGGAACAACAATCTCTAAAGGGATATTCGTTTCTGCATTAAAACGTAACGTTTCTAAAGTTGAAGTCTTTTTATTAAATGAATTTGGACTTCCTTCTGGACCACCAGCAAGGGATTCTGGAATACGTTTATTCTTGGTTTTATCGTATTGTGCGATGAGTTTAGTATCACCCCAGTCCCATTTTCCTTCATGCGTTAAGGCATAACTATCACGATACATGGTATTGGTTTCTTGCCCTAATAAGCCTCGGACATAATCTGCATTGCTAAAGCTTCCACCTGTACCAGCGGCATCAAAGTTACTGTTTTGAATATCACCTGTATATTCATTGCCTTGTCGGCCTGTCGTAATATCCAATAAAAAGGTTTGCTGATCATTCACTTGCCAAGCCAGTCGTCCTGCAATATCTTGATTCTCTACACCTTCACGACCTGCCGCACGCGTTCCTGACTCAGTGAGAGGATTAATATCTGGTGCATCTGCATCTGTCTGGTTGTAATTACCATACAAGCGATAAGACAAGACATCTTTGACAATCGGACCACTTAAATTAAAGCCAACACGATTGGTTGCCCCTTCTTTAGAATCTTCAGGCTGATTGCTATACAGCTCAACCGAACCATGTACTTCATTGGTCACTTTCTTGGTTTTAATATTGACCACGCCACCCATGGCACCCGAACCATAACGTGCAGCAGCAGGACCACGTAACACTTCAATCGATTCAATTGCATCTGCGGGAACCCAGTTTGAATTCCCGCGCGTATCACGTTCACCACGCCAACCATAACGAACTGAGTTTCTAGAATTAACGGGCTTACCATCAATCAAAATTAAGGTGTTTTCGGGTCCCATACCACGAATATCAATTTGGCGGTTGTTACCACGTTGTCCTGTTGCGCTGTTACCCGTCAAATTCACACCAGGCATACGACGAACATATTCAGAAATGTCATTCACTACAGGAAGCTTATCTAAATCTTCTTCAGTAATGATAGATGCCCCTAAGGATTGCTTTACTTGCTCTTCGGCAGTCAGAACAATTTTTTCGAGTTTGGTTGGATCTGTTTGTTGTGTCGTAATTTGCGCAGTTGAAGAAGTTTGCTGTTCTGTCTGTAAATCTTCAGCATTACTCATCACACTCATGACCGACAAAATTGAAAGTGCTAATGCTGATTGGACAATACGTCTGTTCATACAAATATCCCAAAGATGTGGAAGATAGAAAAAAACGTGAAATTTCGGTTTCAGAGTGTAACAAACATAAATATAAATGCAATTACTATTAATAATAATTATCATTAACATGTATTGATTGTTTATATTATTCATCGTTTTATATTGAACAGACGTAAAAAAACCTCCATAGAATGGAGGTTTTTTATTTATTTCATGCAAATATTTACTTGAAATATGCACCTTCTGCCTGAGTATGATCCGTCTGGTCAATCACACGCTGTAACTCTGGTACATGTTGTTTCAGCGTCGTTTCAACCCCTTGTTTCAAGGTCACATCAATCGCTGAACAACCTTGGCAACCACCACCAAATTTAAGTACAGCAGTTAAACCATGTTCTTCATCTTCAACCACTTCAACCAACGCACAGTTACCACCATGACCTGCCAAACCTGGATTGATTTCAGATTGTAAAATATAAGTAATACGCTCTTCGACAGAAGCATCAGGGCCAACGCGTGGCACTTTTGAGTTGGGTGCGCGGAAAGTCAACTGACCACCAAAACGGTCTTTGTTGTAGTCAATCACTGCATCTAATAAATATGGAATAGATGGCGCATCAACATAGGCAGGGAAATCTGGATAGTCTTGCTTATAATCTGTTGGCACAACTTCTTCAGGTGCGCTATATGCCATACAACATTCAGCACGAGGCGTTCCAGGATTTTCCACAAAAACGCGTACACCAATACCCGGAGTATTTTGTTTCGCCAATAAATCACGTAAATACTCTTGTGCAGTTGGTGTAATCAATAAGTTTGGAATTTCTTCTGCAACTGCAGTGCTGGTGTTCTCAGTCGACATAACAATATTTCCTCTAGCTGAAGTTGCCATTTTAACTGAAGATGCGGCTAAATTAAAAAAAATCAACTAAAATTGTCGGATTTATTCTAAAAGTCCTGTGCAATTAAACAATTAATGGCATTATTGAGCTTGAGTCATTAAAAATTGAACCTTTTCTATATGCTAAATCTGCCTTTCAACCATACTGTAGCGCTGATTATCATTACTGTGGTGGTTTCACTTCTGGCGTTTTCCAATCAGAAATTGATGAGTCGATTGATCTTTTGGCCACCAGCAATGCAAAAAGGACAATATGACCGTTTTATCACGCACGGTTTTATTCATGTCGATGGCGCTCATCTATTGTTCAATATGATCACCCTGTTTTTCTTTGGGAGTATTATTGAAAGCTTTTATCGTCAGTACTTTTATGACCTTGGCTTTGCCCTGTTTTATTTGGGTGGATTAATTTTTGCCATTTTACCAAGTTACTTAAAGCACAAAAACGACTTTCAATGGGCCAGCCTTGGTGCTTCTGGTGCAGTTTCCGCAGTTCTTTTTGCGTACATCCTATTTGAACCATGGAAGCTGATTTTTGTATTCTTTATTCCTGTTCCTGCCATTATTTTTGCGGTGCTCTACATTGCCTACAGCATTTGGTCAGGCAAACGAGGTAACTCTCATATTAACCATAGTGCGCACTTATGGGGCGCAGCATATGGCGTCGTTGTGACCATTTTACTTGAGCCACGTTTAATTCCGCACTTCTTCAATAAACTGACTCAATTGCCATTTTAAATATTTTTAATCAAGGCTTTATATCATTGATGAATGGATCGAGACATTAACCGTCTCTGTCCATTTTCTTTTCACTTTTAAACATAAAATTTTATTTGATTACATCTTTTACATAAAATAAATCGTAACAATAAAGTGATTTCTCTAAAATTAAGCTTAAAACAATAGAATATGGAGAATAAATATATGTATAAATTTCTCATGATTATCGCCACCTGTCTCAGTTTAAATGCCCTAACGGCTTGTGCAGTACATACACGCGAAGGCAGTATTGTGGTTGATCCAAATGGCAACTTAGGACACTACGAACATGGCGGTGATTTCTGCCCACCGGGTCAAGCCAAGAAAGGGCGTTGTTAGTCATCGCTTAAATTGAATTTTTCTCTAACTCTCGGTCTATTGCCCTGACTGAGAGTACCAGACGATTTCAACTTAGTTCCCTCAAAATGTGTAAGCGTCCTTGCGCTGTTCCAAGCTCTCAACAACTGAGTTTAAAACTTTAGACGCTTGGGACATAAATTGGTAGTTAATGCCACCCCAAACTTTAATTTGGCATAGATAATGAATACATCTGTATATTAATACTGTAATCAGACGAGATTTTTTGCATGTCCAGCACTTTAGAGGGTCTACAGTTCCCTGTTCAACCCGATACTCAAAAACCAAGTACAACTCGCACAGGCAAGGAAATTATTGCTGAGGCATTATCGATTGTAGACAATCAATCTGCCCAGCAAGTGCTCAAAGAAAAGAAATGGCGTAAAAACTATCCTAAATACTTTAAAGCCTTGGTCGAACATGGCATTCGCAATTGTAGTAATCCCATTACTATTGCCAAACAAGGTCTGCATAAAGCAGAACATAGTTTTGAGTTTTACCGTAATGGTCAACGTTATTTATTAAAAGACATGATGGATGTGCCCTTAGCTCAGTTGCATACTGTTCAGTTAAAAGGCGAAAGTTTAGCTGAGCCTGAATGGTACATTCCTTATCACGGGCAAAACCTGAAAGGTGAAGCTTTACTTGCTCAAGTTCAAAAATGGGAAGATGACGGCATTATTGAACCTTCTCATGCAGATGCCTTACGTTTAGCCAATGCACATCCTGAATGGTTCGATCTTTCTGACCGCACCATGGTGCTGTTTGGTGCAGGTTCTGAAGCAGGTCCACTCACATGGCTGTCCAAATGGAAAGCCAATATTGTGGCAGTGGATTTACCCAATACCAAAGTTTGGCAAAAAATTCTCAATACCATTCAAAATGGTAACGCGACCTTGTATGCGCCAAGTCAGACTTCTCTTCCTGATCAAACGCCAACTCGCGAACTCAGTGCCAAGCTTGGGGCAAATTTACTCACCCAAACTCCTGAAATTGCCCAATGGCTATTACAAAGCCAACATCAACTAGATTTAGCAGCAATTGCTTATCTCGATGGCGAGAAGCATGTCCGTGTTGCGATGGCAATGGACAGCATTATGAAAGTCGTTAGTGAACAAAAAGTCGATACCAGCTTAATGTTTATGTGTACGCCAACCGATGTCTATGCAGTACCTAAAGAGGTGGTTGAATCTTCAGCAGATAAATTCCGTTATCGCTCTCAAATGCAGAAGTTGCTGACTAAGGGCGTGGCAACAGCATCGTTAAAGCATTTTTTCCAGAAAAACCTGCACGACCTGATTAAATCTGATAATGGTCAAGCTTATGGCATTGCAGACTGCCTAGTGATTGAGCAAGGCCCAAACTACGCGTTGGCGAAACGAATTCAGCAATGGCGTGCAACTTTAGCCCGTCATGAAGGGCAACGCGTGAGTATTAATATTGCCCCATCAACCACCACACACTCGGTAACGAAAAATCCGCTGCTAAAAGCTGCATTTAATGGTGCCAGTTTATTTGATGTCGAAGCGTTTAAACCTGAAACGACCAATGCCATTATGGCAGCACTGTGGATTCATGATTTACGTAACCCTGAATCAGTCGCAAATCCTGAAACAGTGATGGATCATCCATTAGAGTTAATGATGCAGGGGGCCAATCATGGTGGATTATGGCGTGTAGCTTATTTGGCACGAACAGCACTACCGTTTGCTGCAATTTATGGCTTTGCTACAGATAAACTTCCGCTTAAAAAAGCGTTGGCGAAGTTAAAAAGCTAAATATTAAAATATCTAAGTCAATCAAGCCTAATCGCTTGAAATAGCAAAGGGCGCCATCAAGCTGGCGCCCTTTGCTTTTATCTCAGCCCCAAATAAACTTAAACGGTTAAATTCTTTTTTAACTCGTCTTCAACAATCGTCAATTCAATTTCACTGAACTTACGAATTTCACCCTCAGCATGTTTTTCTAACAATCCACCGATTAAAGGGACTTTTACTTTGACAGTCCATTCCAATTGAAATTCAATATGCTGATCTGAACCTTTAACCGAACGGTTGCAACTGGCATGTAAAGGTAAATTCGCACCTAAATCGACAGTAGATGTCATCGCTTCAAGATTACTAACATCTGTACGGTGTAAGCGGAATGCATCTTTTAATAGTTTTTTGGCAATGTCTGGAATGTTTACATCTAAATTATAAGCACGTTTAAGGGTGTAGATGTCCCCTACTTTTTTTGATTCTAAAATTTCTAAATGTTCACCTGGAATTCGACGGCAAACTTGTTCATGTAGACTGGTATCGGCTGTTAAACGTTTAAATTCTTCTAGAGATACACCCTGTATGGTTGCATTGACAATAAACTGATGTGCCATGATGGTTCCTTATTTTTTGTTTTGTCCTGTTGGAAAAGTGCAAGTATTTTATTACAAAACAACGTTCACTATACGTTGATATTATGGCTCATTAAACTCAATTCTGCTTAGGCTGTCATTGACCTATTTTTTGTTTTACGTATTGGAAATGCCAAAAGTAACACTAATTTCTGATAAGCAATTGATCTTTAAATAATGTTGTTGAAATTCAATGATGGCATAGAATTCTGTTGCACCATCATCTAAACCTGTTGCAGCCCAAGTCGTACCTTTAGGAAATAGGTCAAGCCAAGTGGCTTGATAAAAGTCTGAAACAGAATCAAATTGTAAATATTGTTCTGGATTTTGAATAATCTTATGAGCAAGTTCATCAAACTGCTGTAACTTGGCTTGATTAAAATGGATCAACATCCGCTTGCCCCCAACATTACTATGCAGCTTCCGTGCCTGCCAATTGTTGTTTCTTTTGAACTTGAATCCATTGCCACCAACCAAAAGCCGCTAAGCCAACAAAGGCTGCATATAAACCTGCGGTCAAAAACAGGTCTTTATAAATAAACATCCCAACATACACAATATCAACAAATACCCAAAGTACCCATGTCGCAATATGTTTGCGGCTGGTCCAATAGGTTGCCAATAAGCTAAATGCTGCCAATTGTGCATCTAACATCGGTACCGCTGCATCTGTCCAGAATTTCAGACTTAAGCCAAAGGCGAGTCCAGCCAGCGCAGCCAGCAACATTTGCCAAATTACCGTACCAGTTTTAATCGGCTCGATACGGATATCATGGTCTTGCTGTTTACCTTTTAGCCAATGATAAAACCCGTAGAAATTCACCACCATAAAGAAAAACTGTAAAATTGTTTCTCCATATAATTTAAAAGTATAAAACAGATAAGCATATAAAACGAAAGCGAGAAAGTTAAACCACCAACACCACATGTTGCGTTTAATGGTTAACGCCACGCCAATCACGCTGATGATGACAGCAAAAATTTCCAGTCCAGACATCAATGATTCACTTTAAAAACCGATGGCACATTATGAGAAATTTTTGATAGAACGCAAGTTGCAATAAAAAGAGGCAGACAAGGCGATTTTTAAACTTTTGACACGATTAAGAGACAAGATCTTTGGCTTGAAGATGCATCTTAAACTCAGACTTATGTTCCGCACCATTTCGGTCAACATGGCTACAAAACACGCCATACTTTCCAACATAATATTCGAGTGACTGGTCATAGAAATTCCAATAAATCGACCACTCATTTAAATCTAACTTGCGAATTTGGGTTAACGCTTTGGCGGGTAATTTTTTGAGCAGATTATGTTGGATTTCTTCTGCTGCGTGAATGTCACGAATATGTATATTTTGTTCAAAAAACTGTTGCACAGCATCATCAAACAGCACTTGATCATAATATTCAATTTCGATTACTTTGCTTTCTCTTACTTTTGTTTGCGTTAGCTCAGTTTGAACATCTTTAGGTAGGATTTTAGAAAAATAGCGAGCACGATACTTTTCAGTCACTTTGATTTTGATAAAAATTTGCCACGCTGCTGTCAGGGCAAAGCCTAATAAACACAAAACAATAATTTTAAACATATTGTCCCCCTATTCAGGCATATTTTCAGCATTACAGTCACTTATATCATACGCTGTTTTATATTTTGGATGAGTCCAATTATCTTAAAAATCAGTTAAATGCATATACAGTTCGTTCAAATTTGTGATTTACTTCAAGTTTGAGGGCTACTTTTTATTAAAAGATCAACCCTAAAACACACCAAAAAAACAACAAATCTCTACTGTTCCAATGTCACAAATTCACATGAAATAAGCCTGTTTTCAGGAAATAAGAACAAACAATGATTAGGGCAGCAAAAATTCAGGATATTCCTGAGATTCTTAACGTATTGCAGGAAAGTATTCGTTCTTGTGTACAAGATCATCAACGTGTGGAAAGTAAAATTCAGGCTTGGCTAGAAAACAAAACGCATAGTCATTTATTGTTATGGATGCATTATAACGACAGTTGGATTTATAGCATCAATCAACGGACTGTCGGCTTTATTATGGTCAGTGACACTGGCAAAATCTTGCTGAATTATACGCTGCCAGAAATGCAGCATCAGGGTATAGGTTCTGCTTTACTCAACAGTGCCATTTCCCATTTAAAACTGAAAGGTTTGCAACAAATTACACTCGATAGTACCCAAACAGCAATGTCGTTTTACCAAAAGCATGGTTTCCAAATCCGTGCATATGCCACGCCAGAACAACACACGATCCCCATGATTAAATATATTTAGTCTTTTACATTTCCAGTCGATCTCGCCCTGCATTCTTGGCGAGATAAAGCTGCTGATCGGCTGCTTTCATTAGTTCATGAATATCATGATAAGGATGATTTCGATCCATATAGGCAGCGCCAATACTGACGGTAACGTATTGTTTAAGATCCCCTCGGTTCATATGTTCAAACTGATGTTCGCGAATAATATGAAGCAAATGCTGCAATGATTTTTCCACCACCACTACAGGCATATTTCGTAATATGACCGCAAACTCCTCACCGCCATAACGTGCCAAATAGGCATGTTCTGGTAAATTACTTTGAATCACTTGCACCAATTGTTGTAGGATTTCATCCCCTTTTAGATGTCCATAATAATCATTATAATTTTTAAAATAATCAACATCTAACATCGCAAATGCCAACACAGCATTATGCTGTTGGGCAGTTTCATTAAACTGACGCTGAATTTCGGCGTTCAAAGCACGGCGGTTAAAAGCCCCTGTCAGTGCATCTGTTTTCGCCTGTAATTCTAGCCTTTCATTTAGCTCACTTAACTGGACGGTTCGTTCTCTTACTTTTTGATCCAATGAGGAATTCAGTTCTAATAAATTATTATTCAACTTCTCAATTCGATCGGAGTGATATGCATAATTCTTAGATTGTTGCACCATAATCAAAAAGGCATAAAAACTGGTCGAAGCAAAGGATAAATTAACCGAATCAATCCAGTTTAAATTGAGTAAAAAGTCATGTAGAAAAGTGACACACAACAATACCACTGCCCATAAATTAATGGTGGAATATGGCTCATGTCTGCTTATGGTTTGATAGAACCCGTAAGCGAAGTTCAGCACCACAATGATTCCCAAAAGAAAACTATAAAATGCCAACTTTTCAAAAACATATGGCATAGATAAACAGGTAATTACTATGTCGAAACTCAATACAAATACAGCAATCGTAAAAACTGCGGGATGTAAATAACGCTGATTGAGTAAAAACATGTAATTGATAAAGAAGAACGCCGATAGATAGGTAAAAATATATTCGAGCCGTGTTCCCCATAACCAATCAATATTGGTGAACACCGTATACACATAAGGTGCAGAAAATAAATTGTGTAAGGCTAAAAAAATAATAAAGCTACCAAATACCAAAAAGCCTTGGCTTTGGCCATTCCTGACCCCACGAAAAAAGGCAAACAATATTGTAAATACACCAACACCAATCACTGCACCGCATACGCCCGCAATGCTCATCATTAATTGTTGAAACTGATAGTTTACTGTTTTACTGACACCAATTCGCATTGGATTTTCTAAACCACCATGTAAACTTTGAAAACTTGATACCTGCATGGTGACTGTAAAGTATTCATTCTCAGCAATAAAATAGGCAAACAGTGGGGTATTCTCGGTTTTATGAGTTTGAATTGTTTTGCCAACCTCACCTAGTCTTAATAGAAAGTCACCATTTAAATACATTCGATAGGCACCGTATTGATTTGGAATCCAAATAGCAATACGGCGTCCAATAAATTCTTTCGGTATCTTAAAGTGACCGATAAAAGTTCCATAAGTATTTTGCGGATAACCCATTTCTTTAAAGGAAATCGGTAAAATCACGGTTCTGGAAGGTCTGGTCGGTGTTGCGGTTTGCAATAATTGTTCTGGATAATACTGCCATTGTCCTGACAAATACGTGGTCGTATTTTCTTCAAATGAGACTGAATTAATATTCTTTTGATACGCGTAATAAGACTCGGCAACTGGTTCATACAGTGCCCAACTGGATTGCTGTAAGAGCAACATGAAACATGTCAGCGCATAAAGGATAAAATGCAATATCGCATATGGCTTAAATATTGTTATCTTCAAGTCGCGTTTATTCCTTATTCGCGAATTTGATTTTTAATATAAAATAGAATGTACTAAAAACCGTTTATTTTCAGTAGCAATTTTAACCATAGCACGCTTTTTCCCAAACATGCTATGGTTTATTTTTCAAATATTATTAGTCACGTGTTTTCACGTCATATAATTCAATTTCAAAAATTAAATTCGAGTTGGCTGGAATAATATTACCCATTTTTCGCTCACCATAGGCTAAATGCGCAGGTACAATCAGTTTACGTTTACCCCCCACTTTCATGCCCATAATGCCTTGATCCCAACCTTTAATCACACGGCCCGTACCAATCACACATTCAAAATAGTTGCCACGGTCAAGCGAAGAGTCAAACTTCGTTCCGTCTTCTAACCAACCTGTATAATGCGTGGTAATTAAAGCGCCTTTTACCGCCTCTTTACCTTCGCCTACAACTAAATCAATAATTTCTAATTCATTTGACATCTTCATTACTCCTCACAATCACTTATTTTTACTGTAACTGAATCCACTCAATTTGAGCTTGAGCATGATCCCCAATGAGCGTCCACTCACCATCCATCACATTGAGCTGTAATTGCATGGTACGTTCACACAATTGCTGAATGGCTTCGGTAGTCGCTGGCGATAATTGCCAAACTTCAACATTACTGAGGGTTTTTAATTTGCTATTGCGCTTGTACCATTCGTCCACGGCTGTACCATAAGTAACCACGGCAACTGACTTACAACGTGCACTGGCTTTCTTGACTTTATCTTCATCAGGGCAACCCACTTCAATCCATTGTACCAACTGCCCAGTCAGGTCTTTTGACCACAATGCAGGTTCATCAGTTTCAAATAGATCTTTGGTAAATTCCAACTGTTCGCTCGCGTAACGTGCAAATGCCAAAATTCGAACCATCAAGCGTTCAATGGTTTCTGATGGGTGCAATGCCATCGTGAATTGATAATCACCGTATTGGTGAATATCCATGTTGGCAATATTTAAATCTACCTTATAAATTGTTGCTTTTAGCGCCATGAAATGTTCCTCAATTTTGGCGCCTAGCATATAAGATTTAACACAATTTTGCTGAACAGTTTTAGTCCGTTTCACTATCTATACGGCAGGCAAGTAACTGAGTTTCGAATAACGCCCAATCTCGTTCAGTTTGTACAATCACTTCAATACGGTTATCGATATTTTCAGGTGCAGACTGATAATTAAACTGATTCGGATTAAAATTAAAACTTTTCCAACCTTGATTGGTATTAAAAATGCCCTTGATTCTGAGCCACTGCTGTTGCTCGCACAACAGGTCCAGTAAATTGTAGAAATCAAATTGCCAACGCTTGGAAAATTTCCAGCCCGTAACACTATAACCCTGTGCAGTTTCTACATAATGATAGGGTAACTGCTTAATTTCAGGTAATGCTGACTCATTATTGTACTGTTTCTGAATTTGAATTAATGGCTGGATTTTGCGTTGCACACCTTGATATGGCAAATCAATTTCTACCAGTTGGAGTTGCCCCAAAGTAGGTTTTAGCCATGTCTGGGCATAAGCCAAATATTCCTGCTGCAACTGTTGTAAAGCCTCTTCATCAGCGGCTTGCATGTGTTCCGTATGTGAAATCACCACGATTTGTGCGGCTTTCAACTGATCAGCATACAGGTTCTGTTTCACCCATTCCTGTTCATGCAAACGCGAACCATCCACCACCGTGACTAAAGCACGCATTTGAATTTGGTTTTGCCAATGTGGTTCAGTCAGTTGTTCTAACAGTTGAGCTGGATGCCCCAAACCTGTAGGTTCTATAAATAAACGATCTGGCTGAGTTTCAGACAATAACCGAGATAATGCAATTTGCATTGGCAATTGACTGCTACAACACAAACAACCGCCTAAAAGCTCTTTCACGGCATAGCCTTCGGCTTGGGGAAGCAGGTTTTGATCCACCCCTATTTGACCAAACTCATTCATCAAGACTGCCCATACTTCATCTTCAGGCTTTTGTGCCAATAAACTATTCAGTAATGTGGTTTTTCCTGCACCTAAAAATCCAGAAATAATATGGGTAGGCACGGATTTTTGTGGGGTTAACAGTTTCAAAATGAGATGCTCGCAAGCCAAACGAAAGGTGAAGATCAATGTAATAGTATAACAAAATCTTCACTTTCGTTACATGTAGAGCTTAACCACTCATTTACTGTCGAATTCATTTTTAAACTGATATTAAATACACACTTAAACAAACTGGCTCGGATCCAACATGTGTAAGGTAATCTTTTTCACCTCATCCTGACTTTGCAGAATATGGGTGGCTATTGCCGCGATTGCGTCTTCAGTATTTTGCTCAAAAATCAGGTTTAAAATATGTTGATGTTCCTGATAAGTGGCTTCAACACGGTACTGTTTAAAAAAATCTAAACGGCGAATAATCCGTATTTTTTCACTTAAGTCTAGGTGAATTCGCGCCATCTCATTATTGTCTGCTGCACGAACCAAAGCACAGTAAAAATCCTCATCTAGTTGTGAAAGCTATTTAATATCATTCAGATAATCTTGCGGTTCAAAGCCTACTCTGCTTGTGCATCGCCAAAGAATTGCAAGGTTTTTGGAATCGCAAAATTAAGAGCCGAAGATAATTTTGCAGGTGCCGTTTTAGGATGATGCCGTGAATAGCTATCACGGACATCAAACTGTTCCAACACTTGTGCCATAACCTCTGCATCCTCTACCGTTAAGGCAAATACAGAAATGCAGTCTATGCTTTTACAGGCTTGCATTAAACCATAATTAGAAAAGCGTCCTTTGGTTGATTTTAACCCGACAATATTGTTAAAAGCGGCAGTTACATGACCAGAACCTGCGGTATCTATCCCTAATAAAAATGGTACTAAACCACGTGCCACCACACTGGCAGAACCTGAACTTGAACCGCCACTGACATACTCAGAGCTAAAACTATTTGGGACTACACCAAATGGAGAGCGCGTACCAACCAAGCCTGTTGAAAATTGATCAAGGTTGGTTTTGCCCACCACTATCGCACCAGCCTGTTTTAGCAAACCTACAGTTTTCGCATCTTCAGTCACAATATCTTTTAAAAGCATACAACCTGCTGTTGATGAAAAACTGACAGCAATGGAATGCCATACAGGGGAAACTGTTCAAATAATGCTGTACTTGTTGCACTGTGTTTTTCTAATTCTTCAATTTGTTGTTGCAAAATTTGAGGAGTTGCAAGGGAAATCTAAGCGGTATCTTCTGTATCAAAAGCCTGTACCCAGTTGATTAAATCCGTCAATTGAATTTGTTGTGTTTTATAGGCATTTTGCCATTCTGCGATGGTCCAGCCGAAAGATTGAAGTATGCTCACTTTATGCATCTTATCTTGTATACAAGATAAGATGCATATAGCGAACCCTATGCTAATTTAAATTTATGATTAAAAATCAATATCTTGCTTATATATTAATGCTAATCCACATTTAAATGAGTACTTAGAAATAAAAGATGCATTTTTTAGTACAGCAAAACATAAGTTATGCCTCGTACAATGCTGACTGATCAACATGGGTTAAAGCTGAAATCCAATTATTGACTTATGATCAATAATATTTTGCAGATTCATCGATTTTTCAGCCCCAAAGACTCACTTATACTTTTGCCCAATTCGAAAAATTTGGTTGATTCATTCAATGAAAAACATTCTGATTGTCAACGGTGCAAAACAATTCGCGCATTCAAATGGCGAACTTAACGACACACTAGCCAATTTCGCAAACACCCATTTAAGTCAACAGGGACACAATGTCCGCATTACCAGAACAGATGCTGAATATGACATTCAGCAAGAAGTTGAAAACTATGTTTGGGCAGATGTGATTATTTATCAAATGCCAGGTTGGTGGATGGGTGCACCGTGGACCATGAAGAAATACATCGATGATGTTTTTACCATCGGTCATGGTACGTTGTATGCCAATGATGGACGTTCACGTAGTGATGCAACTAAGACATATGGATCAGGTGGGCTAATTCACGACAAAAAATATATGCTCTCTCTCACGTGGAATGCTCCGATTGAAGCATTTGAAGATCAAGAACAGTTCTTTGAAGGAGTCGGTGTCGATGGTGTCTATCTGCCCTTTCACAAAGCAAATCAATTTTTAGGTATGCAAGGCTTAGAAACTTTCATTGTCAATGATGTCATTAAAGCACCGAATGTACCTCAATATTTAGAAGCCTATCGCTCACACTTAGACACGATTTTTACGGTATAAAGGACATCGCCATGTTAACTGTCATTGCAGAAATTCAAATTCATGAAGGTACAGCACATTTTGAAACTGTCCTGAATGCGTTTAAGGATGTCACGCCTAAAGTGCTACAGGAAGCAGGTTGTTTTGGTTATGAGCTTTATATTGATCAAGACAGTAATGCCAGTTTCCAGTACAAACCTGCAAATTCGATTATTATGTTTGAAAAATGGCAATCTTTAGCTCATTTGGAGCAGCATTTAAACACGGCGCATATGCAGGACTTTCAACAGAAAGTGAAAAATGCCATTAAAGAAACAAAAATTCGGATTATGCACTTGGGTTTAAATAGCAATTAAATTCTTCGTAGCATGATGATTGTGTATGAAATTATCACAAGACAGTTAAAAACTGATAAAGTAGCCTGCGCTTAGCAGGCTTTTATATTTCTAACTCTAAAATAGGCACTCAATTTAAAACGGGTAACCAAACGGGTAACAATCTAAGCGCTAAGTTATAAAATTATGCAACTCAAGAGGTTACATCTGAAATGCTTCTCATGATCGACAATTATGACTCCTTTACTTACAACATCGTGCAATATTTTGGCGAGTTGAACCAAGAAGTGAACGTAGTCCGTAATGATGCCGTGACTTTGGAAGACATTGAACGATGGCAACCGAAGTATTTGGTCATTGGTCCGGGACCTTGCTCACCTACTGAAGCAGGCATTTCTATTCCAGCCATTCAACATTTTGCTGGAAAAATTCCATTGTTGGGTGTGTGCTTAGGTCATCAAAGTATCGGACAAGCTTTTGGCGGCAATATTATTCGCGCCAAAACCGTCATGCATGGGCGTTTATCGGACATGTATCACAGTGACAAGGGAATTTTTAGCAATCTACCTTCCCCATTTTCTGCAACCCGCTATCACTCTTTGGTGATTGATCAAGCGAGTTTGCCAGATTGCCTAGAAGTCACTTGCTGGACCCAAGAAGCTGATGGCTCAATGGAAGAAATTATGGGCGTAAAACATAAGACACTGCCTGTCGAAGGTGTGCAGTTCCATCCTGAATCAATCCTTAGCCAACACGGTCACCAAATCTTCAAAAACTTTTTAGAGATTTATGCATAAATGAATATTCAACAAGCTTTAAATCATATTACCAAAAATATCCATCTTACCCAGACTCAAATGGAAGAGGTCATGCGCACCATCATGAGTGGTGAAGCCACTGATGCACAGATTGGTGCATTAATGATGGGGCTACGCTTAAAGGGCGAAAGCATTGATGAAATTACGGCTGCTGCACGCGTGATGCGTGAGTTTGCCACAAAAATTGATGTGAGTGATGTACCCAACCTGATTGATATTGTCGGTACAGGTGGTGATGGACAAAACTTATTTAACGTTTCTACCGCTTCAGCCTTTGTCATCGCTGCGGCTGGTGCCACTATTGCCAAACATGGTAACCGCGGTGTATCAACCAAGTCTGGCTCATCCGACTTGTTAGAACAAGCAGGCATTAATCTTGATTTGAACATGCAACAAACTGAGCGTTGCATTCGTGAAGTTGGCGTTGGCTTCCTATTTGCACCCAACCATCATAAAGCCATGAAATATGCAGTGGGTCCACGTAAGGAACTCGGTATCCGTAGCATCTTCAACTTACTCGGCCCGCTTACGAATCCGGCTGGAGTAAAGCGTTTGGTGATTGGCGTATTCTCTAATGAATTGTGCCGCCCAATTGCAGAAGTGATGAAGCAACTTGGCGCTGAACACGTGATGGTGGTGCATTCTAAAGACGGACTAGATGAAATTAGCCTCGCATCATCGACTTATGTTGCGGAACTCAAAGATGGTGAAGTGACTGAATGGATCATTAATCCTGAAGATGTTGCGATTGAATCGCAAACCCTCACAGGCTTAATCATTGAAGATTCTGCTGAAAGTTTAGCCCTGATTAAAGATGCACTTGGCCGAAAAAAATCTGATCGTGGTGCCAAAGCCGCAGACATGATTGCCTTAAATGCTGGTGCAGGCATTTATGTTTCAGGTTTAGCCAAAACGTATAAACAAGGCGTAGCTTTAGCACATGACATTATTTATGGTGGGCAGGCTTTAGAAAAAATGAGTGTGCTATCTGAATTTACCAAAACACTCAAACAATACGAAGCTTAAGGAAGGATGCTCACATGGTCGATATCGTAAATACAATTTTAGGTAAAATTGTTGATCGTAAACATGAAGAACTGGCAGCACGCCTCAAGCAACGTAGCCTGCATGATGTAGAACAATGGGCACAAGAAGCAACACCCGTGCGTGGTTTTGCTCAAGCTCTGATTCACAAACGCCCTGGTGTGATTGCTGAAATCAAAAAAGCCTCTCCTTCAAAAGGGATTATTCGTGAAAACTTTAATCCTGCGGAAATTGCAGCACAATATGAACAAGCGGGTGCGGCTTGCCTGTCAGTTTTAACTGATGTCGATTTTTTCCAAGGTGCAGATGAAAATATTCAAATCGCGCGTACACACTGTGCTTTGCCTGCACTGCGTAAGGACTTCCTAGTCGACCCGTACAATGTCATCGAGGCGCGTGCCCTGCATGCTGACTGTATTTTACTGATTGTGGCTTGCTTGTCGGACCAACAATTAGAAGAAATGTCAAAAACAGCGTTTGAGCATCATTTGGATGTTTTGGTTGAAGTGCATGATGAGGAAGAACTTGAACGTGCATTACAACTTTCTGAGCGCTGCTTGTTAGGGGTAAATAACCGTAACCTTAAAACTTTTGATGTGGATTTAAATACATCAATTCGTTTGAAGAAATTACTCGATCCTTCTCGCTTGCTCATTACTGAAAGCGGTATTGCAACCCCAGAAGATGTGAAGATGATGCAAGAGCATGATATTCACAGCTTCTTGGTGGGCGAAAGCTTCATGAAGCAACCACGTCCAGACCATGCTTTTAGCGCATTATTTGGTCAGCCTGTCGAAATTTAAGCTGAATGCCATCAGAGTCAACTTTGTACTCTGATGGCTACTTCATCAGCATTCAATTCAAGCCCACCCTTCCATAAGATCAATTAAAATAAAAGTTTCTAAACTAGGCAATCACGACTTAGTCGGCTCTTCAGGTACTTGAACAATCAATATCAAACATTTTCTGACTAAGGGAATGAAGATTAAAATACACAGATAAAGCTGCTAATCCACATTTTCTGTTCATATTCCATGCAACAGCCTTTGAATGTAATTGAGTTCAATTTACAGCAATTTCAGATTATAATTGCCACTTAAACCTTATCTTGCAGTTATGTCTGAAAATTATGAGCAAACATGATTCATCGCTTTCTAAAGATCAGTACAACTTACTGAAAGCCTTTAAAAAGCAAATCAATCATCCCCATTCAACAGCGATTGAGCAGCAGGCTGAAACTCAAAAGCAAGCGGTGGTGGCTGAACCCGATGATGCAGAATTATTTCTAAAATCCATGCAAGGCGTACACAAAATGGATGTCGGCAATATCGCTCAAATTGCCAAAAGTCCGAAAAAGAAATTAGACGCTCAGGTTTTAGCAAAACGAGCAGCGGCTGTTGGTCCAACTGAATCTGAAATGGCTGAACTTTCCGACACACAAGCCATGCTCAACCCAGTTGCCAGTCAAGCGAATTTGAGTTATCGCATTGCGACATTGCAACATAAGGTTTTTGAAGATTTAAAAGCAGGTAAAATACGTTGGTTTGAAGCGGTAGATTTACATGGCTGCACCGTAGAGCAAGCCCGTGCTGCCGTACTTCAAATTATTCAAATGGCAAAAGATGAAAATCAAAATGTCATTAAAATTGTACACGGCAAAGGACCTGAAGCGGTTTTAAAAACCTATGTGAATGGCTGGTTACGTCAGCATCGTGACGTACTGGCATTTGTCAGTGCACCGGATAATCAGGGTGGTACGGGTGCTGTTTTAGTTTTACTAAAACGTTCAGAAAAAAATCCGAAACACAAACAGTAATCGGATTTTGATATTAAACACGGTATTTTTTCGGTTTTCTGGTACAATGCCGTCCTTGTTCAATATAAGAGTAAGTGAAAACGTCTTATGTCTATGCAGCAATCCTACGCAAACATTTTAACTGCCGTTGGTGAAGACCTGAATCGTCCAGGTTTACTTGATACACCAGTGCGTGCTGCTAAAGCGTTTTCGTATTTAACGTCTGGTTATAGTAAGACGCTAGAAGAAGTGACCAATAAAGCGGTGTTCCCATCGGACAACCGTGAAATGGTCTTGGTGAAAAATATTGAATTTTATTCGCTTTGCGAACACCATCTCCTCCCGTTCTATGGTCGTGTGCATATCGCTTATTTACCTGAAGGTCATGTGCTTGGCTTATCTAAATTTGCTCGCATTACTGAAATGTTCGCACGTCGTTTACAAATTCAAGAAAACTTGACTCAACAAATTGCCGAAGCTGTTGCTGAAGTAACGCAAGCGCGTGGTGTTGCCGTAGTCATTGATTCTGCACATATGTGCATGATGATGCGCGGTGTGGGCAAACAAGAATCGACGACTCGTACCGTTTCATTTATTGGTGAATTTAAAACAGATAAAGAATCACGTCGTGAATTCCTTAGTGCAGTGCCTGAAAGTTACTGATTCATCTCAAATGAATTAAAAAATAAACCCCGAAACATTCGGGGTTTATTTTTATCTTATTGCGAACGCTAATTAACGCGCTTCGACAACTGCTCTGCGGTTTCAACACGTTCCGAATAACGATCCGTTAGATAGGTTGACTGTCCACGGGTCAATACAATCTACTTGTACACTTCTTCCCATCACGCCCACAATACGATTGTAATAGGATGATGGCTTCATTGCGCCATCTTCTTCAAGGTCAAGTTTAGGGTGAAAATTCTAACTTCAGCACCGAAATATTGCTAAATTCATCCCAATTCTTGTACTGTCAAACGACTATAAGATCAATCACAATGGATATTGATCGAAGTATTCAAATAAAGAATTTCTCTGTCTGTTTACGCTGACTGAGCAATGATCTTTAACACCGTATTCGCCCATTCAGGTAAATCTGGATTCACACGGTAATACACCACGGCCCTTTGCGCTGATCCAATAAAACCGACAAATTTCTTAACAATGCCAAATGTCATAAAATCTTAGGCTAACTCAATTGCAATAATTCAGTCAGTTCACAGATGCAAATATTTTCCCGTACCATGATTCACTTGATAATCTCCAAGCGAGTGGCGTCAGAGAGACATTTAAAGAAATCAATTTGATCCATTTTTCAGCCTATCATTTAATAATTTAAAGCATACCTATATCCACATATAAGTGCGATAAAGTTGATTTAATGAAAAATGATGTCTAAAAATGATTAAGATTTATCATAATCCTGCTTGTGGTACGTCTAGAAATACCCTTGGTCTAATACCAAACACAGGTCAAAAATCAGAAATTATTGAATATCTTAAAACCCTGCCTACTAAACCAGAAATTGATCGATTGAATCAAGCGCTCAGGTTTATCTGTTCGTAACGCTATACGCGAAAATGTTCCATCTTATGAAGAACTAAAATTGGAGCAGTCAATGCATAGTGATGAGCAACTTATTGATTTTATGCTGCAATATCCAATTTTAATCAATCGCCCTTTTGTGGTAACGGAACTTGGCGTAAGGTTGTGTCGTCTCTCTGAAGTCGTTCTTAAAATTCTTTCTGCACCACAACGGAATTCTTTTAACAAAACGATGGTGAGCGATTAATCAATGAAAATGGAAAATTGATTGAAAAGTAAAATGTATTTAAGAAAAAAGGCGCTTTCGATGCGCCTTTTTTCTAACATTAAATTCAGAAGAATCGAACATAACCCAAGCTCAATTTATTCCAGTCCTGATGATCTTGATATTGGTATTCCCACCCTACACGTAATGCATTCTGCGCATTCAAGGCATACTGCACTTGCGAATTCAATCGAACTTGCCACTGGTGTGAATCTTCCCAATATGGCAATTCGACCTGCACAATCGAATTAATATGGTCTGTCCAAATATTCTGACAACCGACCGTCGGCCCCATACCCAATCGCCAGCCTTTATCTAATGATTTTCCACCTTGAAGATAGGTTTGCATTTGTGCATAACATAGATTTTCTCGGTTTGAATCTGCATAGCTATAACCCATCTGCATTTTTAAACTGGCAACACCATGTTGATCCTGTTCGCTAAAATTTCCAGAAGAATCAGTCGCTTCTTGTTGCCAACCCAGATTAAACCCCCATGTCAACGGCGTTTTAAACGCTGTAATCGGGTTATAAGAATTTACTGTCAGAAAGTCAAAATGTTCTAACTTTAATTCATCCTCACGCAATTGAATGGCGCCATCCCAAAACAACAATTGTGTTCCGACTCGGTATCCACCTTGAGGATCAATCAAATCATGATAGGCTTGACGGTGTCCCAACTCAATAAATTCATCGCCTTGCACAGTTCCTGCTTTTACCGAGAAATTTCGAGCATCATGAGATTTTGTCGGATCAATACGTGGGCGCTCAGGCGCTTGGCGCTGCTTATCTAAATCAATCGTACTGCGTAAAATGAGTAATTCACGTAGATTAGGCTGTGCAAAAGCGACGTCTACTTTACGTGCAACCAACTGCAAATACAGATCGTCATAGGCCATTTCTAAAATTTTGGCACGATCTTCCGCAGAATAAGCTGCCAAAATCTCTAATCTTTGTTTTTGTTCAGTAAAAGCAACCTGATGGGCTGTTTTAGCCAAACTTTGCCCATGCTGTTTGGCTTGTGCCAATAATTGGGTTTCTAAGGCAGGACGATAGACTGTTTCACGAACAATTCCTTGCTGATCAATCGCTTTAATGGTCTGCATTGGAATGGCTGCGACTTTAAACTGTTGACTTAAATTAAGTTCGGGACGCACTAAATCAATCAGTCCTAACAGTCGGTAAGCACAGTTATCACTGACAAAATAATAGGGAAAAGTCACATGTTGCATTTCCCAGATATGCTGTACCAAAAAGCGAGTTTCTTCTGGGTTTAAATTAAGTTCATATTCCCATAAGTCACGACTTTCTAAGTCTCCATATTCTTTTACTTTGCGATAATACGGCATTAAAGAATATTCGCCAGGATATTGTCCCGTTAAGCCTTTCCAAGCAAAAGACCAACCATCAGCGCCTGCGACCGTGGCTGCATAGTTCACCGCATAGGAAACCAAATTTAATTGTTTCTGATCTTTGGGGTCTAAACGCAATAAAGTGTGCCCAAACATTGAACTTGGATTGCCCATAAAGTCAGTTGCATAAATTAAAGTCGCTTTATAGGGCTTAATTTCACCAATCCATTTGTCTAATTCAGGACATTCAACTTGTGGTAAATCTGTCGCGGGAATATTCAGTTGCTTGATTAACCATTGACTGCGTGCTGGAAATTTACAACGTACTGATTGATTCGGCGCTGCGGATAAGAACAATGCTTCGATATTGGCATTTAATTCATTTTGTAAATGTGTGCGCCCTTCTGGACTCAGAAAATAACCTGCATAGTGAACTTCACTTTGCCCTTTGGCATTGGCATACATTAATCTTTGCCAAGTTGTCTGTTGTGCCAGATGTTGCTGGGTCGCCATTTGAACATAGTAGATAGATGATGTCGGTTCAACCGCATACGCCAGACTAGAACCGAATAAAGCCGTAAATAAAGCAATCTTTTTCATTAAATTTAATTTTTTTGAGATATAAAAAACCCTGTCAGATTGACAGGGTTTTACAACAATCGATTAGACGTAAGCTTTAAGAACTTGGTCTTTTGCCATTACAGCTTGTAGTGATGTGAGCACTTGGTAGGAATCTTTATTCTCTGTAGAGTAAATCTCAGCAAAGTTTTGCTTAGATACGGCAAAGAAACGCGCTTTATCTTGCGCTTTAATATTGAGTAATTCAGCCAATACATTCAAGCTTTCGCCCTGACCTACCGCCATATCACGCGCCAATGCTTCTGCATTTTCATTGGTAAACGTGACTGCTTGTGCAGTGACTGTACCCGAACCACTACAACCAAGCGTACCAAAGGTGATACCAAATAATTGGTTAAGGAAGATAGTATTTGTTGTAGCGGCAAGTAACTTCGGCACTTTACCTGATTGACCCGCCCAAATCTCAGAACCAATACCGCAACCTGCATCGCTATCTGCAAATGCTGCTGTAGAACCTATTGCCAATACTGCTGCTAACGCTACTTTTTTTAACATCGCACTTCTCCAGAATTATTCTATGAGTGTTCTAATTATTTACATGTAATAATGGATTACACGAACTTAGATTATCCGCATATCTTTAATAACGCAAAACAATTTATTCTAAAGTTAAAAAAATAAAACTAAACTATTCATATTCATAATTATTTAACTGCCAATCACCCTTTGAGTTGCGTATTCCAAGTATTTTCAAGACTAAAACTAGACTTAACAATAGCAACAAATACCATGAACCGAGCTTGCCCCAACCCACCATATGCCAAGCATCGACCTGACTTGGATAAAGCCAAATTTTGTAGAAAGTACTCACGTTTTCTGCAAGCCAAATAATAAAAGCCAAGACCCACAAAATAGGCAACATCGGCAATTGAATGGTGTGATGTTGTAACTCAAAACGAATCTTGGTTTTCCAAAACATCACAATACTCCAGCCAAACAATACATAGCGAATATCTGGAATAAAGAATTTGCTCATAAAGTTCAAATAAGACAACACCGCCAAGGTCAACATATGACTGAACTTTGGCAAAGCCTTAAAAGACACGGTATAAAGCCGTAAAGAACGAGCAAAAAAGCTTCCGACGGCTGAATACATAAACCCAGCAAATAAAGGCACTGTCCACAGTTTAAAAATTGCAGGTTGTGGATATTGCCATGAAGCAATGGCTGGATGCGTAAGGAAAATTTCCATCCCCATTGCCATAATGTGAAACAGCGCGATGACTCTGGCTTCTGCCCAAGATTCTAATTTTAAATATAATAAGCAGCACTGAATAATTAAGGCATAAAACAACAGGTAGTCATAACGATAAAAACCATAATGTTGCTCATAACCTAATGGAGCAGTAAATACAAAAGCCAATAATAAAAGTATTCCAAATAAGGCAGCCGAAGCTGCCTTATAAGAAAACTCAACACAAGATTGAGCAACACGCAACACTGTAAATACTCAACCTAAATTTATAGATACTTTGCGCTATATTCATGTACGGTGTCGATAAACACTTTCGGATGATCTGGATTCACCCATTGGGTAATACCATGACCCAAATTCGCAATATATCCCGTTTTTTCACCATTGGCATACGCGTCATCTAACATGGCTTGAGTGGCTTTTTGAATCGTTTGCGATGATCCGTATAGGGTTGCAGGGTCTAAGTTACCTTGTAATGCTGCACGACCATTGACAATTTTACGTGCTACAGTTAGTGGCGTCGTCCAGTCTAATCCAAGTGCATCTGCACCTGTTGCAACCATTGGCTCTAGCCATTGACCACCACCTTTAGTGAATAAAATCACTGGAATTTTTAGACCATCTTTTTCACGTTTTAAGCCACAAACAATTTTTTGCATGTAATTTAATGAAAATTCGATGTATTCACGATGCGCTAATGCCCCGCCCCAGCTATCAAAAATTTGAACAGCTTGTGCGCCCGCATCAATTTGTGCATTTAAATAGTCAATAACTGCAATGGCCAAACGATCAAGCAAAGCATGTAAAACTTCAGGCTGTGCGTACATCATGTTCTTAGTAAAGCGGAAGTCTTTACTGGAACCGCCTTCAACCATATAAGTCGCTAAAGTCCATGGGCTTCCCGAAAAACCAATCAACGGCACCTGACCGCCTAAAGCAGAACGAATGGTCGATACCGCATTCATGACATAATCTAAATCCGACTTTGCATTGAATGTCGGTAAATTCATGACATCTTGTTCAGTACGTACAGTTTTATGGAACTTTGGGCCTTCGCCTGCTTCAAAATACAGACCTAAACCCAATGCATCTGGAACGGTCAAAATATCTGAAAATAAAATTGCGGCATCTAAGTCATAACGACGTAAAGGTTGTAAGGTCACTTCACATGCAAACTCAGTATTTTTACATAAAGAAAGGAAATCACCTGCCTTTGCACGTGTTTCACGATACTCAGGTAAATAGCGCCCTGCCTGACGCATCATCCATACAGGCGTAGTATCAACAGGCTCACGCAATAAAGCACGCAGAAAACGATCATTTTTTAAGGTCGCCATTGACTTTCCTAACTTAATTTAATCTTTGCAGCATCATAACAAAAAGGACTAAATTTTAATAACTTCTAACACGATTAAAATTTAATGTTCTTGTTCGACAAATGTCTATTTACACAAAACAAATACTGCATCTGCCATTTTTTTCTGCAATACTTGTGTCGTTTGTCACTTAGTAAATGAATAATTCTTAAGGTTGAATTACATGTTCGTTCGCACAATACTCGCAATGAGTTTAGGCTGCCTTTTTGCTGGCACAGCTTTTGCCACAGCTACTACTGCTGAACAACCATTAAAGCCCAAAGTCGTTACCAATACTGCCGTAGAAGACCCGATTAATCCTCTTGCAATAGGCTCTGCATCTTCAGCGCAAGATACACAAATTACGCCTCAAGAACAGCAAGACTTAAATAAAGCGTCGCAAACTTTACAAAATCTTCAACAATCTGAAGATAATACAGCAGATATTGGAACCGCTCCAGCCAGCTCAGCTATAGCAACAAGTGCGGCAACAGCACCTACTTCTCCTGCTGCAAAGGCCTCTTGGACACTTGATGGTCTAAATAATGCATCTTGGTTTGACAACATTGGTAAAGGTCAATTCCCTGTCTATGCACGAACGCAAGTCATGTTGAATAACTCACATGCTTCACCAGGTGCAATCGACGGTACCAGTGGTAAAAATACATTAAAAGCACTTGCTACTTTTCAGCAAATGAATGGTTTACAACCAACTGGGACGTTAACCAAACAAACTTGGGATGCCTTAGTGGCTAAACAAGGGAATCGTCCAGCATTTGTAGAATACACCATTACCGATGCTGACCTTAAAGGTCCATATGCACCATCTATTCCACACGACTACGCATTACAAGCCAAAATGAAAGGTTTGTACTACACTCGTGTGACTGAAATGTTGGGTGAAAAATTCCATATGGATGAAGATTTCTTAAAGAAACTTAATCCAAAAGCAACATTCAAGAAAGCTGGTGAAAAGATTATTGTGACGAATATTCGCAATGAACTCCCAGAAGACATTCATTTAATTGTTGCGCATAAAGGTGCAAAACAACTGTATCTATTTAATAGCCGCAACCAAATGATTGCTTCTTTCCCTGCGACCATTGGTAGCTCGGATACCCCATCACCAGAAGGTACCTATAAAGTCACTGGCGTAGCACCAAACCCGTGGTATAGCTACTCACCAAGCAACTTTGTACAAGGTAAAAACTTAAAGCCGCTTTCGTTACCACCTGGTCCAAATGGCCCTGTAGGTAATATTTGGATTGGTCTAAGCAAAAAATCATTTGGTATTCACGGTACACCTAACCCATCTGCAATTTCAAAAACTGCATCGCATGGCTGTATCCGTTTAACCAACTGGGATGCCAACGACCTCGGTAAAAAAGTTCGTTCTGGCGTGACTGTGAAATTCTTACAGTAATTCTAGAAAAGCAGTCAAAAATAGCCTGCTTTTGCAGGCTATTTTTTTAAGCTACATTTCTTACAGTTTTTTGTTGCAAAAATAGAACGAATTGTCGCTTTTATATAATTTAAACAACATAATCGAAACACTATAATGAGCCCATGAACAAATTAAAAATAGGATAACGATCATGCAAAGTTATTTACATCGTAGTGAAAATCGCGGTCATGTCAAAGCAGGATGGCTCGAATCAAAACATAGTTTTTCTTTTGGCAGTTGGTACGATCCAAAATATATGGGAGTGAGCGTATTACGTGTCATTAATGATGACTTAATTGCAGCCCATAATGGCTTCGGCACACACCCACACGACAATATGGAAATTTTGACCTGTGTACTTGAAGGGACAATTTCTCATAAAGACAGTATGGGCAATGAACGTCATATCTCTGCGGGTGAATGGCAGCTCATGAGTGCAGGTACAGGTGTACAACATAGCGAAATTAATCAGGGCGATGTTCCCGTACACATGCTACAAATTTGGATTCATCCTAATGTACGTGATGCCGAACCTAATTACCAACAGATTCAATGTGATCCAAAATTACATCCGAATCAATGGCATGTCATTGCAGGTCCAAATGGTGATGCTGCTATGCAAATCCGTCAGCAGGCTGAGGTTAAAACCGCCTTTATACAAGCGACGCATAGTTTGGCAGTCAAAGCGACGCAGAAACTCAATTATGTCCATGTGATTTCTGGCGAGCTTGAAATTGCAGGTGAGACCTTAAAAGCAGGTGATGCTTTAGCATTTGCCGAAGAAGCTGAAATTAAAGCTTTGGCAGACAGTCAATTAATTTGGTTTGATTTACCTGTTTAATCAGTACATGCATTGCTAGGCATGGGTTTGATTTACTAATGTCTTTGAATGCTATCTCATATTGATAGCTCTAGAATAAAAAACCTCACAATTGTGAGGTTTTTTTATTCTATTTAGAAATTAATAGCCCCAAGCTTTTGGGTCTAATGGTAAATCTACAGCAACTGAAAGCCCTGTATCATTACCATGCACATCTGAATCACTCACCCATCCATTTAATTTCAAAGGAATATCTGGGCGAAGATAATGTGACCATGTTAAATCGAGTGCTTTCACTTCATCTTTTTCTGGAAATGCCTGATTAATATCCAGATTAGATTGATTGGCTTTAGCCACTAAAACACGTCCAGAAACACGGTTCATAGGATCCAAACGAATATTACCGCCGACTGAATACATTTCACCATCACCACCCATCGCATGACCTAATGGGAAGCCATGTTGGTAGTAACCATCTTTATAGACATAGTGATTATACGAAATACCTTTTACATCACCATTGGTACGGGTATCCGCCCACTCTGTATACAATTGGAATGGCATATTTTTAAAACTTGAAGAATAATCTACGCCAGCTAAATACATTTTTTTAGATGGAAGCAGCCCCGCCTCATCTTCACCCACATACTGACCATAAACACTCAGCGGCGTATTCAACCATTGATTCAAATTTAAACGTGCATCAAAGCCAGCAAGTTGGTTCGATTTATCATCATCCGAATTATAGAAATTATCATTCCCTTTAATTGCATTCCATAATGAATCCAAACTTTCCGAGCGCCCATCCCCTCCCCATTGAATCATGCGCGATGCACCCAACTCCAAATACGGCAAAGGCTGTGCAGTTAGACGCAAGCCAATGAGTTTTGTATCTGGAATAGCATCATAATCCGCGAGTTGTCCTGCAAAGGCTTGATATTGCCAAGGTCCAATCCACGATAACCATTTAGTTTCGAATGCACTTTGGTCAGCACGCTGCATGGTCAAACCATAAACAGGACGGCTTGCATCACCACGGATTAAGCTGCCATCATGTCCTGGCCCCCAATACGTTGGCATTTGACCTGCAATCAACCACTGGTTCCACAGCTTACCCGCCAAATATGAACCTTCAACATTTACATATTCCCCATTATCAATCATTGGGTCATGTTCAACGTTTATTTTTAATTTGGCATCCCAATTCTCGCTACCCGCATTTAATTCCAATGCACCCACATATTGAGACTTGTTACTTGTAGCAAATGCTTGTGGAAATTGCTTTTCATCAGTTGCAGCATAAAGACTCACTTTCGCCAGATGATTGTCTGCTTTTAGACTGGCTAGAACAGAGTCAATTACTTTTTGTTGTTCTGGTTGACTGATGCGGGCTTGGGATAACGCACGTTGAATTTCATCCCCACTCATTGGCCATGTTGAGGTACTAATTTGAATAACACCTTGTTGATTTAACCAGTTCAAATCCGAACGTAAATCTTCATTATTCACGACAATCCCTTGCGCAAAACCAGATGACGCAGACACCACCAACAACGCCGAAACTAAAGATCTTTTTAAAAACATTATCGTGACTTTCTCGTTACTTAATTCTGCCGACTACCATATTTTCTTTGATTCAATATTGCAACCTGAGTATTGATTTTTGTTGTAAATCAGCAATAAAAAAACTCGCATAAAGCGAGTTTTTTTATGAGATACAAAGCTTAGTCTTTACGGCGCATGTGTGGGAATAAAATCACATCACGGATACTTGGCGCGTCAGCAAATAACATGACTAAACGGTCAATACCAATACCTTCACCCGCAGTTGGAGGCAAACCGTATTCAAGTGCTTCAACAAACTCTGCATCGTAGTGCATCGCTTCATCATCACCCGCATCTTTTTCCTGGACTTGTGCTTGGAAACGTTCTGCTTGATCAATTGGATCATTCAACTCTGAGAAACCATTTGCTAATTCACGACCACCGATAAAGAACTCAAAACGGTCGGTAATATGCGGATTATCATCATTACGGCGCGCTAAAGGTGAGGTTTCAGCTGGATATTCAGTAATAAAGGTCGGTTGACGTAATTTGGTTTCAACCGTTTCTTCAAACACGATAGTTTGTAATTTACCCAAACCAAAACCAGGCTTCACTTCTTCTTTCAACACTTCTTTGGTGAATTTAGCCAAGAACTCACGGTCATTTACATTTTCAGGGGTGAAGTCTGGGTTGTTTTCCAAGATTGCATCAAACATTGAAATTTTCTTGAACGGCCCTTTAAAGCTGAAGACTTCACCTTGATACGGCACATCAGTGCTGCCCAAAATATCCAAAGCCAATTTTTCCAGCATATTTTCAGTCAAAGCCATTAAGTCTTTGTAATCTGCATAGGCTTGGTAAAATTCAATCATGGTAAATTCAGGGTTATGGCGCGTTGAAACCCCTTCATTACGGAAGTTACGGTTAATTTCAAATACGCGCTCAAAACCACCAACCACCAAACGCTTTAAATAAAGTTCAGGCGCAATACGCAAGAACAAAGGCATATCCAAAGCATTATGATGCGTTTCAAATGGACGTGCAGATGCACCACCTGGAATCACATGCATCATTGGTGTTTCAACTTCCATGAAACGTTCGTTGTTCAAGAATGTACGAATTCCTGCAACAACTTTGGCACGAATTTCAAAAGTTTTACGTGTTTCTTCATTCACAATCAAATCAAGATAACGCTTACGGTATTTAACTTCAGTGTCATTTAGACCATGGAACTTATCTGGCAGTGGACGTAATGATTTCGTCAATAATTCAAAATGTTGAATATGAACATATAAATCACCTTTGCCCGAACGACCAATATAGCCTTCTACCGCAATAATATCACCAAGATCTAAACCTTTAATGGTCGCTAAAGTGGCTTCGTCTAACTCTTTGCGTGCAACATAAAGCTGAATACGACCTGTCATATCTTGAATCACAATAAATGATCCACGATTTAACATGACACGACCTGCAACTTTTACATAAACATGCTCGGCTGCTTCAATCTGCTCTTTCGATTGATCTTGAAATTGTTCTTGTAAATCTTGTGCATAATGTTCGCGCTTGAACGAGTTCGGCCATGGGCTAACGCCCGTTTGTTTGGCTTGCTCTTCAATTTGCTTCAACTTGGCATGACGCTGTGCAATTAAATCGTTTTCGGAAATAGGTTGTTCAGAAGTCGATTGAGCGTTGTTTTGCGTCATCTCTGCCTCGTAAAAATACTAAAAAATGAAGTGCTATAGCATAGCAGATTCATTCATGATTTCGTATGATTTCTCTTAAACAAAATAATGACCGTGAATTTAACTTTCTTTTTTACAACTCTATTATTTTATTGTTCTGCTAATTCTCGAACACGCTGCAATCCTTGTTCAAAAGCTTGCTCCATCATGTATTTATAATCTTCCATCGTTTCCAATTCGACACTCAGTACAGTTTTTCCATCAACTTCCTCCAAAGAATATTGTTCGAGCAATCCTTGCCATTGCTGAACTTCAGGGCTAGTTAAATCCTCCACCCCACCTTGTAATAGACCTTGATATTGAAAAATAACTGAACAATGCGGTAGATAAACTAAAATGGTGGCAATCAAACCACCGCCCTTACTGTCTATAAATAAAGTTCTTCCGCCAACTGTCCAATCGGACTGTATTTTTGATCCTTCCGTAAAGAACTTGGTCCATTCAGTATAAGTATCTGGAGACCAAAGAATATTCCATATTTTTTCAGGGCTTGCCTCTATACAGATACTAAAGCGTAGATGTTCCATCATTTTGTTTTTCTCAAACGAGTTCCTTCCAAACTACTGAATAATTACAATAAGCAGTAAAATAAATCGTTAAAAAATATTTATCAACTTTGCTAATTCAGCAATAAACACAACATATCTCTCTGTTTTATCTATTATTAAAAACCACATCACCCTATTGCACACATCCCCCTTAGACCAAATGCTAAGATCAATGCCAACTGAAGATTCGTAAAATAAAAACAATTTAAAAAAGTTGAAAAGTGAACGTTTATTAATCCGTTCTATCTTTGCAAAAAGAGAGCCTATGAATGCGATAACCATCAATATAGACCAATCGAAAATTCTTTTTTTTCATGGATTAGACTCGTCCAAAGAATCGACCAAATTCCATGCTATTGACTCTGCAAAAAAATATTGTATAGATGTCGATTACAGAAATTTAAACTATTCCACTGTTGCCGAATTTTATAAAAATGCTTTAGTCACTATTAAACCAGACTTATTAATAGGCCACAGTTTAGGCGGATATTGGGCGCTCAAAATGTCCTTACAACACCGAATTCCTTGTATTGTAGCGAATCCCAATTTAACTCCAGATTTCCGCTCTGATTATCCTGCAATTACTGAATTAGATTTAGAACATGATATTCCTCAAATTGCCTACATTGAGCTTGGTGATGAGGTTTTAGACATGTACGCGACTACAGCTTTTTTAGAACCTTATATGCAAGTCGAAACGGTTGAAGGCGGACATCATCGACTGGTTACGCCTGAACGCATCAACCATCTCATTCATTATATGGAACAAACCTTTATTTTTTAGCGCAATAAAAAAGCCAATCAAATGCATTTGATTGGCTTTTTTGCAAATATTACGTGCTTAAGCGACAGCAGCTTCTAATGGTTTTGAATTTTCTTCCAACACTGTCCACACTTTAAAGCCTAAATCTTGATGCAAAGTTGGTAAATCTAAGAAAATGCTCGCACCCAATACTTGATGCTGACATTTATCCATTAATTGTTTTACAGCTTTTAATGTCCCGCCTGTGGCAAGCACATCATCTACAATAATCACTTTTTGTGGCTGAATATTGGCTGCAATTTCTAAACGATCTACACCATATTCAAGACTATACCCCACACCAACCACTGGAGGTGGTAATTTCCCTGCTTTACGAACCAATAAAAGACCTTTATTTAAGCGTTGAGCCAATAGGCTTGCAAGCACAAAACCACGTGCTTCAACCGCTACAAAGCTCTCTACTTCTGCCAACTGTTCTGCTGGAATACTTGCAATAAGAGCATCGGCTAATGGCGTAATATTACTCATAAACAATGGGGTCAAATCATAGAAACAAATTCCCGGTTTTGGGAAATCTTGGACAGTACGAATGTGTGACCACAATACAGCAGACAAATTTTTCATGGGAGAGAATTTAAAACGAAAAGAATAGGTGAATTTTAACGTTTATTCGACGTTCAGGATAGATAATAGCCAACTTTTCAGGCGAGGATATTTTTTATTGATTTCTACAAGAACTTGAATTATATAAATAATTTTTATAATAAATATTAACTATAGACTTGTATGATTCTAATATAGCAATTTTACTGTTTTAAATCTGCTCGACCTTAGTCTGATAATCCTCCAATAAAACCCGTTGTAATGAGTTTTCTCTAAATTGTCTAACAAAAATACATGGCTACGTTTGAATTGATAA
Organism: Acinetobacter sp. AM; assembly: GCF_003105055.1. NCBI lineage: Bacteria > Pseudomonadati > Pseudomonadota > Gammaproteobacteria > Moraxellales > Moraxellaceae > Acinetobacter > Acinetobacter sp. AM. The sequence goes on from NZ_QETG01000018.1 coordinate 59,184, forward strand.
GTTTTGTCCTACTCAGCCATTCAGATCTGTAATTCTCTAATTAAAATCCGATATTTGCTTTACATTCGTCCTAGAACTGCGTAAAAATTTAGGCGAAAATAGCGCTAGCAATTAGATCATTAGAGCCATGCGGTATATGAGTTATTGCTGATCTAAAATATCCCGATCAGAATTGGAGAATCAGATGAAAAAGTATCAATGCATCGTTTGTGGATGGATTTACGACGAAGCAGAAGGCTGGCCGCAAGACGGTATCGTTGCGGGCACCAAATGGGACGATATTCCAGATGACTGGACTTGCCCAGATTGTGGTGTTTCTAAAGCCGACTTTGAAATGATTGAAATTTAATAATAACTAAAAGACCCTTCTAGTGGTCTTTTTTTACACCTTATTTTTGGAGAAAAAAATGCAGCCTATCGTTATCATTGGTTCAGGCATGGCTGGCTATACCGTGGCACGTGAGTTTCGCAAACTCAATGCGGAACAAGAACTGATTATGATTACCGCAGATGATGCCAGCAATTATGCGAAGCCAACCTTATCTAATGCATTAGCAGGCAAAAAATCTCCTGAACAAATCGCCTTGGGTGATGCTGAAAAAATGAGTACTCAGCTCAATATGCGCATTGAAACCCATACTTGGGTTAAAGAAATTCGTAGTGAGCAACATCAACTTGTCTTAGAAAAAGACGGTGAATCGAGTACCTTAGACTATGCAAAACTGATTCTTGCGGTAGGTGCAAATCCAATTCGTCTAGCAATTGCTGGAGATGGCAGTGATGATATTCATGTGGTCAACTCTCTCAATGACTATAAAGCATTCCGTGAAAACCTAGACAAACGTCAAGATAAACGTGTGGTGATTTTAGGTGCAGGATTAATTGGCTGCGAGTTCGCCAATGATCTACAAAATACAGGACATCATGCCACGGTCATCGATTTGGCTGCACAACCTTTAGGTCGACTACTGCCTGCGCATATTGCTTCAGCCTTCCAAGAAAATCTGGAAGAAACAGGTATTCATTTTGTATTGGGCACGACTGTTGAGAAAGTATCTAAAGTCGAAAATGGCGATTATCTTGTCACTTTAGCCAATGGACAATCTGTAATCGCTGATATAGTACTTTCAGCAATTGGTTTACAGCCCAATATTAGTTTGGCTAAAACAGGCAATATTCACACCAGTCGTGGCATTTTGACCAATAGCCATTTGGAAACCAATCAAGCGAATATTTACGCAGTGGGTGACTGTGCAGAAGTGAATGGCACACTACTTCCATATGTAATGCCAATCATGCAACAGGCACGAGCACTGGCAAAAACCTTAAATGGTGAGCATACTGCAGTACATTATCCTGCGATGCCTGTAGCGGTCAAAACGCCTGCGGCACCACTCACTGTTTTACCAGCGCCGATTGATGTTGACGTGAATTGGGAAACGGAAGAATTTGATGATGGTATGTTAGCCAAAGCATTTGATAGTACAGGGACTTTACGTGGCTTTGTACTTTTAGGTGCAACAGCAGCGAAACAACGATTAACACTAACCAAGTTAGTTCCAGACTTGATTCCTGTATCAGTTTAAGTTCAAAATAGAGAGGACGTTCACATTTTTGAATGTCCTCTTATTAGGGGAGAAAGAAGAATGAATAGCGTATTACAATTCAAAAATTCACCTTACACCCCGTTTATGCATGAAACCAAGGTAAACTTGGGGAATGGAATTGAATTACACGTCGAAGTTGGTGGTCAACCTGAGCATCCAACTATTTTACTTATTATGGGTTTAGGCGCTCAATTATTATTCTGGCCCGATTTCTTTTGTAAAACACTGATTGATCATGGCTATCGCGTTGTTCGTTACGATAATCGTGATATTGGTTTGTCTTCTAAAATACGTCATCAGGGACCACGTCTAAATACCATTAAATTAATGGGTCGTTTTGCACTGGGCTTAGAAAACCAAGGCGCACCTTATAATTTACATGATATGGCCGATGATGCCGCCTTGCTCATTGAGCGAATGGGACTGGAAAACGTCTTTGTACTGGGTGCATCCATGGGCGGAATGATCGCACAAATTCTAGCTGCAAAAAATCCAGATAAAGTCAGCAAATTAGGATTGGTGTTTACCAGCAACAATCAACCTTTACTCCCTCCTCCTTTTCCAAAGCAACTGTTCAGCATTATTGGCCGACCAGAATCGAATGATGAGGAAGGAATTATTAATCACAGTTTAAAAGTATTTAACATTATTGGTTCACCTGGTTATATCAATCAGCTTGAAACCATGCAAACCGCTCGTAGATTATATCAACGAAGTTATTACCCAGCGGGTGTACTTCAACAGTTTTTAGCAATATTATGTACAGGCTCATTGTTACAACTGGACAAGCAGATTCAACAACCGACCCTTGTGGTACATGGTTCACGTGATCGCTTGCTCCCGCCTAGTCATGGTAAAGCTGTTGCAAAAGCAATTACAGGCGCTAAGTTTGAATTAATTGATGGAATGGGGCATGATATCCCTCCGCATTTCATTCCTCATCTTAGCGGATTATTTGCTCATCATTTTAAATCTTAAACATTAGGACACTATGGCTGCATTACCATCCCTGAGACAGCTGTCATACCTTGTAACACTGTCTGAAACGCTGCACTTCACTGAAGCGGCGCGTCGTTCGTTCGTGACCCAATCTACTCTTTCGGGTGGGATCATGGAACTTGAACGCTTACTGGGTGGCGTCCTCGTTGAACGCGATCGCCAAAATGTACGTTTAACCCCGCTTGGTGAACAAGTTGTCGCTCGAGCCCGTGTTCTACTTGCCGATGCTCAAGACTTAATGCGCTTAAGTCGTGAAATGAGTGAGCCTTTGACTGGCGATCTACATTTAGGTGTTATTCCAACGATTGCGCCTTTTATTTTGTCACAACTACTTGACGAAGTGCATAAGCAACTTCCTAAAATTCAGTTGCATTTGCATGAAGCACAAAGCGAAAAAATTGTTGAAAAACTGGAACATGGTAACTTAGACATGGTGTTATTGGCTCTGCCATTTGACACGCGTGGACTTAAAGTTGCTGAAATTGCAAAAGAAGACTTGTTCTTGGTGTGTCATAAATCTGACCAACGTTCAGCACAAGCGGTAACGCTGGAAGATTTAGATTTATCACGTTTAACGTTGTTGGAAGAAGGACATTGCTTACGTGATCATGCCTTAAGTGCCTGCCCAATTGGGGAACGTAAAAATGATCACCGCTTAAAGGCAAGTTCATTACCGACTCTAATTGAAATGGTCTCTGCAAACTTGGGCTTTACTTTATTGCCTGAAATTGCTTTGCACACCAATATGATTAAAGCCAACCCAGACTTGATTGTAAAACCGATTCAAGATGCACCAAGTCGCACATTGGCATTAATTACTCGTAAGAGCACACCATTGCAAAGCGAATTTGATGTGCTATTGCAAATCTTACAGAAAATTACCTAAGAACGAATTTTCAGGTTCAATCTTTAAAAAACCCAGTGTCAGCACTGGGTTTTTTATTTTTACAATGGTGACATTCTTAAAATTACTCTGCATCACCCCATCCCAAATGCAATACATCTGCAATCAATTGTTTTTATTTTGTATTACCTCTTTAAAAAGTGCATTTTTTAAGAAAACGTTCAGGTTCAGAATTTATAAATGCGCAATGAACAAAAGACCTTAGTCGACTCCCAGAAATAAGAACAATTTTGAGTTTTTGTGATCACTAATCTCCCGCACTAAAAGTTTTTTAGAAGATATCGCTATGCTTGCTCGCTTTGCATCTCCTTGGTTTCCCCTTTCGCTAGGATTATTGTGTTCGCTCAGCGCGTCATTCAGTATGGCAGCCGAGCCTCCCAAAGTTGACTCATCTACCCTAACCATTATTGGCTATCATGAAATTACCGATCAAAAAAATGCCCTGATCCCCGATTATGCAGTAACACCACAACAGTTTAGTCAGCACCTTGACTGGCTACAAAACAATGGTTTTCACTTTGTCAATGTCAACCAATTGATTCAAGCCCACCAAGGCAAATACCGCTTGCCAAGTAAACCCGTATTATTGACTGTAGATGATGGCTATCAATCATTTTATACCCATGCCTACCCTATTCTTAAAGCCAAGCATATTCCTGTCGTACTTGCTGTGGTCGGTTCATGGCTCATCCCGAAAGCCAATCAAGCTGTACATTTTGGCGATGATGTTATTTCGCGTGACAAAATTCTGACTTGGTCAGAACTGAAAGAAATGCAGGACAGTGGTTTGGTCGAAATTGGGAATCATAGTTTTAATTTACATCGTGGCATTAATGCCAATCCGCAAGGTAATTCTGAACCTGCGGCCATTACACGTGAATATGATGCAAAACAGCAACGCTATGAAAATGATCAGCAATACACCACCCGCATTACCCAAGATTTAAAGCATAACAACGAGTTACTCCAAGCTCATAGTTTAAAAGCACCACGTGTCATGGTTTGGCCATATGGTCGCTATAACATGCAGGATGTGAATATTGCGAAACAGTTAGGTATGCCAATTACCATCACTCTGGATGATGGCCCCGATCATGTGCATGGTTCTTTGCAAACGCTGAACCGTATTTTGGTTGAAGGCAATATGAGTACCGCTGATCTGGCACAGGAAATCAAAAATCGTGAAATGAATTTGGGTGATAACAATCGTCCACAAAAAATCATGCATATTGATTTGGATTATGTTTATGACCCTAATCCTAAACAACAAGAACGCAACCTTGGCATTTTGCTAGATCGCATTCGTGCTATGGGGGTCAATACTGTTTATCTTCAGGCATTTTCAGATTCTGATGGTGATGGTTCTGCCAATATGGTGTATTTCCCTAATCGTCATTTACCTATGCGTGCCGATCTATTTAATCATGTGGCTTGGCAAATTCAGACTCGAACCCAAGTCAGCCGTATTTATGCTTGGATGCCACTCTTGGCATGGGAACTTCCCCAAACGGATCCTGTAAGCAAAGATGTGGTTGAGACGCAACAAGTCAGCCAAGATCATTTAAACATGGGGTATCTACGCTTATCGCCTTATTCTGCCCGCGCACGCCAAACCATCAGTGAAATCTATCAAGACTTAGCAAAATCTACACCGTTTAACGGCATTCTGTTCCATGACGATACCACCCTCTCCGATTACGAAGATGCCAGTCCAAATGCTTTAACGGCCTATGCGGCTGAAGGCTTGCCGACTGATTTAGCAAAAATTCGTGCAGATGATGCCTTGTTGCAAAAATGGACTGCATATAAAACCAAAACGATTGATGATTTTGCCATGCAGCTTGCCAGCCAAGTCCGTCAGTACGAACCCTTCCTGCTCACTGCACGTAATTTATATGCGCAAGTCGCATTAAAACCTTATGCGGAAAACTGGTATTCACAGTCACTTGAAGAGTCCTTAAAACGTTACGACTTCACTGCCATTATGGCAATGCCGTATATGGAACAAGCCCCTGATGCAGATCAGTTTTATCGAGACATCGTTCAACGGGTCAAATCTTTCCCGAATGGTATGAAAAAAACAGTCTTTGAATTGCAAGCGACCAACTGGCGTAACAATCAGAAAATTCCGTCACAGGAACTAGCAAGCACGATTCAGTCCTTATACAGCCAAGGGGTTATGCATGTTGCCTATTACCCTGACGACCCAATTCAAGGACATCCAGACCCAAAAGTCATGCATGATGTCTTTGCAACCAAATCTTCTCAATTAATTCCATAAAGGCAGTTGAGCATGTTCCCTCATTTCAATCTTTGGCTGCATCACGCGCTCAACTTTGTGTTTTATTACCCCTTGTTCATGTCTTACCTGTGGATGTTAGGTGCACTGATTTTCTATCGTAAAGAACGCAAACAACCTGCCTATCAACAACCCAAGACATTAGCGCACTACCCTCTGGTTGCGGTATTAATCCCTTGTTTTAATGAAGGTGACAATGCAGAGGAAACCATTAGTCATGCTTTAAAACTGGACTATCCGAATTTTGAAGTCATTGCGATTAATGATGGTAGTTCAGACAACACCGCTGAAGTATTGAATCGATTGGCACATCAACATGAACGCCTACGTGTGGTACATCTTGCGAAAAATCAAGGTAAAGCCATGGCATTACAAGCGGGTAGCATTGTGACAGAAGCAGAGTTCTTATTAGGAATTGATGGGGATGCACTACTTGATCCACATGCAGCGACATGGATGATACAACATTTCATTGCAAATCCGAAGATTGCAGCAGTGACAGGCAATCCACGTATTCGCACCCGTTCAACACTATTAGGACGTATTCAAGTGGGTGAGTTTTCTTCAATTGTGGGAATGATTAAACGTGCCCAGCGCAGCTTCGGACGACTATTTACAGTCTCAGGAGTAATTACGGCGTTTCGTAAAAGTGCCGTGCATCAGGTGGGATATTGGTCGCCCAACATGCTCACCGAAGACATTGACATCACTTGGAAATTGCAACGTGCGGGTTGGGACATCCAGTTTGAACCGAATGCTCTGGTGTGGATTTTAATGCCTGAAACACTTTCTGGACTTTGGAAACAACGTCTCCGTTGGGCAATGGGTGGTGCTCAAGTCTTAATCAAAAATTTGGATGTATTCATTCAACCCAAACTCAATTTTTTATGGCCACTGATGTTAGAGCTTTGTCTGACGCTGGTTTGGTCTTATTTAATGTTGTTATTGGCCGTTTTGTGGCTTGTGCATTTTATTTTCCCAATAGCCGCATTGAGTAGCATTAACTCTCCATTCTTACCTTATGGCAGTGGTGTATTACTGGGAGCGACCTGTCTTATTCAGTTTGCTTTAAGCAAATGGATGGATAGTCGTTATGAACCGAACCTAGGCAAGAACTACTTCTGGATGATTTGGTATCCATTTGTATTCTGGCTCATTACTATAAGTGCCACCATTATGGCTTTTCCAAAAGTACTGTTACGTGGTGAAGATAAGCGCGCGCGCTGGGTCAGCCCAGACCGTGGTATCCGTTTATAACACTCAACACGATTAGAGTATCTCAAAATGAAATCTCAACATGATTTAGTGATTGATTTGCGTCATTTATTGCCTTGGCATAAACGTTATATGTCCCACACCACTACGGCATTAATGTGGGGTGCATGGTTCATGCTTTGGCGCCCCTTCTTACTGGTCTGGATTCTCATCCAATTACAGAAAAGTACAGCGGTACACCATCTGATTAATGCGCTAAGTATAAGCCTTGAATATGGTGGATTAGAACTACTGCTCTGTAGTGTGGGTTTATTGCTCTGGAGCCGATTTATGCCGTCTGTGAGTGATAAAATGGAAAACTCAGAACACCCCTTAGCCACACAGCAATATGCCGATTATTTTGAGCTCAGCAACCAAAAAATTGTACAATCCAGACAGCATAAAATCACCGTGGTTCATCATAATGACCAAGGACAAATCGTTGATCTAGAATAATCAAATATAGATCACCACGCTCTTTCTAAAAACAATTGACCTCAATATCTCTTGGGGTCTTTTTTATTCAATTCATATTTTCAAAACCAAAGTATTGCCGCATCTAAATCCTTGCCAAAATAAAAACAAAGCTGCCTGCCTCTTGTTTTAATCATCATTGACGCTTTTGCTTTTGAAATATCTATGAAAATAGGCGTGAATCTGATTGAAGCATAGCAACCAATCTGCTTCTAATCGCAATGACTCCCTGTGCTAAAGCAGTCTTTCTTCACATCAAAACGATGGAGTTTATAATCAAACAGACATAAAAAAAGCGCTGACCATGCAGCGCTTTCATTTCGTCTCTTAAAGACTTTAAGAAACGAACTGGAGGAAAATCCAGTATAAACCACCAGATAAACAAATGGTGGCAGGAAGTGTAAAAATCCATGCCGAAAGAATTGTTTTTACAGTGGCAAAATTCAAACCTGACTTGTTGGCTACCATCGTACCTGCAACCGCACTGTTTAATACGTGAGTTGTAGAAACTGGCATACCAAAACCATCCGCCGCTGCAATGGTCGACATTGCCACAAGTTCAGCAGACATCCCTTGACCATACGTCATGTGATGCTTACCAATACGCTCACCGACAGTCACCACAATACGCTTCCAGCCCACCATTGTGCCTAGACCTAAAGCCAAAGCGACTGCAACTTTTACCCATGTTGGAATGTACTGTAAGAAACTATCCAACTTGCTACGATACTCTTTCACCACCTTTTGCTGAGCTTCAGGCATCGCAGGTAACTGGTCTGCTTTATCCAAACGTTTGAACGCTGTTGTGCTCAAATACATATCATTACGAATAGATGAAATTGCATCTTCAGGAATATTTTTCAAGTCGCCATATTGCGAAATACGGTCACCCAAATGATCGGTCAAACTTGCCAAAGCAGGCACCACTTCTGGAGTCATTTCTTTGGTTTGAATATAAGCAGTAATGGTTTGACGCGCTTGTTCATCTGGAATGTCTGCATGTGCAGGATACATAGCAACCGCAGCTTGAGATGACAATTGCTCAAATGACTGGATATGTGCTGAGTCTAAATTCTTATTCAGTGAATAAGCCAATGGCACCAAACCAATCAAAATTAACATGATTAAGCCCATGCCTTTTTGACCATCGTTTGAACCATGTGCAAAGCTTACCCCTGTACAGGTAAAAATTAGAATGGCACGAATAAGTGGTGGTGGCGGCTTATTGCCTTCAGGTGGTTGGAATAATTCGAGCTGACGCTTGAAGATTTTTTTCACCAATAAGAAAACAACAGCAGCAAATGCAAAACCGATTAAAGGAGAAAACAGTAATGCTTTACCCACTTTCATCACTTGGTCCATATCGACACCGCTGGCACCACTACCCGAGTGTAATAGGTAGTTCATAATCCCTACACCCAAAATAGAACCAATCAAAGTGTGCGAGCTCGATGCAGGAATACCCAAGAACCAAGTGCCTAAATTCCACAGAATTGCAGCAATCAGCATGGCAAAGACCATCGCAAAGCCTGCCCCTGAACTCACATTCATAATCAGTTCAACTGGCAATAAAGCAATAATGCCATAAGCAACCGCGCCGCTAGCGACCATAACCCCAAGGAAATTACAAAAACCAGCCCACATCACCGCAACAGGCGCAGACAGCGCATTGGTATAAATCACTGTTGCAACTGCATTGGCTGTGTCATGGAAACCATTCACAAACTCAAAGCCTAGTGCAATCAATAATGCCGTCGCTAAAAGAATAACAGAATACAAACTTAATGGTGGTACATGCGACAAGTCCGCAGATACCTGAAACCCAATATAAATGAGGGTCGCAATAATGACCGTAAAAAACACCGGCATAAAAAACTTCGGTGTTGGAACATGCACATTCGTCGACTTGTTCGATGCTGAATGCATACGATCTTGGACGGGAGGAGTTTTTGAATTCATGCAGACGGTTAAGAGGATAATAAAATCCCCTTATTGTTCAATTAAATTATGACAATTATATGACAAACAGGTGTCATATAAAGCCAAATTTTTAACAATTGACCTGTTTTAAATCACTCCGCACTGCGATGGGGAGGATTTTTAGCTGTAAATCTGTTTTTTTCAAATACTTATAACAAAAAAATATTTCATGCAAAAAAGTAGTTGATTTTCAGAATTGTAAAAAAATTTGTCACTCTCTGATGCGCTTTCACCTTGAAATCGAAATAGATTCATCATGCCTATGTAATATTGCATTTCAATGAAATCGCCAAATAACTCTTCTTTTTTGCATGAATACTACTAACTTGACAGTCAAAAAGCTGAATTAAAATAAAATTAAGTCTGAGTTCTGTTAAAATATGCTCCATTTCAAGACTTGCCGTGTATTGGGGTTATTTATGTCCACGCTTACCACCCTTAAAAAGCTTCTCGCTGAGCGTATATTGATCATTGATGGTGCGATGGGCACCATGATTCAACGCCATAAGCTTGAAGAAGAAGATTACCGTGGTGAGCGTTTTGCAGATTGGGCACATGACCTCAAAGGCAACAATGACTTATTGGTCTTAACGCAGCCGCAGATTATTCAAGGCATTCATGAAGCTTACCTTGATGCTGGTGCAGACATTATTGAAACCAACAGCTTTAACGGCACACGTGTTTCTATGTCGGACTACCACATGGAAGACCTTGTTCACGAAATTAACCGTGAAGCAGCGCGTTTAGCCAAAGCAGCCTGTGAAAAATATTCAACACCTGACAAACCTCGTTTTGTAGCGGGTGTACTCGGCCCAACATCGCGTACCTGTTCAATTTCACCCAATGTAAATGATCCTGCCTTTCGTAACATTACCTTTGATGCGCTAAAAGAAAACTATATTGAGGCCACTCATGCGCTGATTGAAGGTGGTGCAGATATCATTCTGATTGAAACCGTTTTTGATACATTAAACTGTAAAGCTGCAATTTTTGCGGTGAAAGAAGTCTTTAAGCAAATTGGTCATGAATTACCACTCATGATTTCAGGGACCATTACTGATGCATCGGGTCGTACCTTAACAGGTCAAACTGCCGAAGCGTTCTGGAACTCTGTACGTCATGGTGATTTACTTTCAATTGGTTTTAACTGTGCCCTTGGTGCAGATGCCATGCGCCCTCACGTTAAAACTGTGTCTGATGTTGCGGATACGTTCATTTCTGCCCATCCAAATGCTGGCTTACCAAACGCTTTTGGTGAATATGACGAAACACCAGAACAAACTGCTGCCTTCTTAAAAGAGTTTGCAGAAAGTGGTTTGATCAATATTACCGGTGGTTGCTGTGGTACAACACCAGATCATATTCGTGCTATTGCCAATGCTGTAAAAGACATTGCACCTCGTCAAATTCCAGAAACTAAGCCAGCTTGTCGTTTAAGTGGTTTAGAACCTTTTAACATTTATGACGACTCACTGTTTGTAAACGTGGGTGAACGTACGAATGTTACAGGTTCAAAAAAATTCTTACGTCTTATTCGTGAAGAAAACTTTTCTGAAGCTTTAGAAGTTGCACAGCAGCAAGTAGAAGCTGGCGCACAGATTATTGACATTAACATGGATGAAGGGATGCTCGATTCGCAAAATGCGATGGTACATTTCTTAAACCTTGTGGCATCTGAGCCAGATATTTCACGTGTGCCGATCATGATTGACTCATCGAAATGGGAAATCATTGAAGCAGGCTTAAAATGTGTACAAGGTAAACCTGTTGTTAACTCGATTTCCTTAAAAGAAGGTTATGACGAGTTTGTCGAAAAGGCTCGCCTCTGCCGTCAATATGGTGCCGCGATTATTGTGATGGCTTTTGATGAAACTGGTCAGGCCGACACTGCTGAACGTAAACGTGAAATCTGTAAACGTTCTTATGATGTTTTGGTTAATGATGTGGGCTTCCCTGCTGAAGATATTATTTTTGACCCGAACGTGTTTGCAGTTGCAACAGGGATTGAAGAACACAATAACTATGGCGTCGATTTTATTGAAGCCACAGGTTGGATTAAACAGAACTTACCTCACGCCATGATTTCTGGTGGCGTATCGAACGTTTCGTTCTCGTTCCGTGGAAATGAGCCTGTTCGTGAAGCCATTCACTCTGTGTTCTTGTACCATGCCATTAAACAAGGCATGACCATGGGGATTGTAAATGCCGGTCAGATGGCAATTTATGATGATATTCCTAAAGAACTCAAAGATGCGGTTGAAGATGTTGTTTTAAACCAGAACCAAGGTGAATCTGGTCAACTCGCTACTGAAAAATTACTTGAAGTGGCTGAAAAGTTCCGTGGTCATAGTGGTGCTCAACGCGAAGCTGAAAACCTTGAATGGCGTAACGAACCTGTAGAGAAACGTCTTGAATATGCTTTGGTTAAAGGTATTACCACATACATTGACGAAGATACCGAAGAAGCTCGCCTAAAAGCCAAACGTCCTTTAGATGTGATTGAAGGTGCTTTGATGGATGGTATGAACGTGGTCGGTGACTTGTTCGGTTCAGGCAAAATGTTCTTACCACAGGTTGTGAAATCTGCACGTGTCATGAAGCAAGCTGTGGCTTGGCTCAACCCGTATATTGAAGCTGAAAAAACAGGTAGCCAATCTAAAGGTAAAGTCCTAATGGCAACTGTTAAGGGTGACGTACACGATATTGGTAAAAATATTGTGGGTGTTGTACTCGGCTGTAATGGTTACGACATTGTTGACCTTGGTGTGATGGTACCTTGTGAGAAAATCTTGCAAACTGCGATTGATGAAAAATGTGACATCATCGGGTTGTCAGGTCTGATTACTCCGTCTTTAGATGAAATGGTGTTTGTTGCTAAAGAAATGCAACGTAAAGGCTTTGACATTCCTTTATTGATTGGTGGTGCTACGACATCGAAAGCGCATACAGCAGTAAAAATTGACCCTCAGTACCATAACGATGCGGTGATTTATGTTGCCGATGCCTCACGTGCTGTAGGTGTTGCAACTACCCTGCTTTCAAAAGAAATGCGTGGAAAATTCATTGAAGAACACCGTGCTGAATATGCCAAAATTCGTGAGCGCTTAGCTAACAAACAACCAAAAGCAGCAAAACTGACTTACGCAGAGTCTATTAAAAACGGCTTTAAAATTGATGAAAGCTATGTTCCTGCAAAACCAAATCTTTTGGGAACTCAGGTCTTAACCAATTACCCGCTTGAAACATTGGTTGAATATTTTGACTGGACACCATTCTTCATTTCTTGGAGCTTGGCTGGTAAGTTCCCGAAAATTTTACAAGATGAAGTGGTTGGTGAAGCTGCAACAGATTTGTATAACCAAGCTCAAGCGATGTTGAAAGATATTATCGACAACAACCTTTTTGATGCACGTGCTGTATTTGGTATGTTCCCTGCGCAGCGCACTGATGCCGATACCGTCAGCGTATTTGATGAAGCTGGTCAAAATGTTACGCATACATTTGAACATTTACGTCAGCAATCTGACAAAGTCACAGGTAAACCAAACTTGTCTTTAGCAGATTACATTCGTACTGACCGTGAGCAACAGGACTACTTAGGTGGATTCACTGTATCGATTTTTGGTGCAGAAGAATTGGCAAATGAGTACAAAGCTAAAGGTGATGACTACTCTGCAATTTTAGTACAGTCGTTGGCAGACCGTTTTGCTGAAGCTTTTGCCGAACACTTACATGAACGCATTCGTAAAGAGTTCTGGGGTTATAAAGCTGATGAACAGCTCAGCAATGAAGAACTGATTAAAGAGAAATATGTCGGTATTCGCCCTGCGCCGGGTTACCCAGCTTGTCCAGAGCACTCTGAAAAAGCGGTGTTGTTTGACTGGTTAGGTTCTACAGACAAAATCGGTACTAAACTGACTGAACACTTTGCAATGATGCCGCCATCTTCGGTGAGTGGTTTCTACTATTCACACCCTCAAAGTGAATACTTTAACGTAGGTAAAATCTCTCAAGACCAACTTGAAGATTATGCAAAACGAAAAGGTTGGACACTTGATGAAGCGAAGCGTTGGTTAGGGCCAAATTTAGATGATTCGATTGTTTAAATCCCCCTCGATCCCCCTTTAATAAAGGGGGAGGAAAATCAATTCGTATCAAATAAAAGAATCCCCTCAAATTGAGGGGGTTTCTGTTAACATGCCAATTTTCTGAACATATTCACGAATTCATTTTTTCACAAAACTTCGTAAAACTATAATAATACTTAAGCATAAGTGGGAATGCTGATAAAACATATACTTCATCTTTACCATCATGTATATCAAAAATTGTTTTTTGCGCAATATCGCCCTCATATAATTTATCTGTTTTATTCACCAAATAACTTGCTTTAATACAATGCATATTAATAATGCGTTGACAATCATCTTTAGTCATTTTCTGCCATGTTTTCCGATGATCAGATTCCTGATGAGATATTTGTTTAAACATTGGAACTTGAATGCGTTTAACATAAAAATTTAAGAAATTCATTAGATCGTCACAATGAGTAAAATATTTAAAAGCCTCAACCATTGGATAACTTATAAATAACTTTCCTTCTTCAGTTTCATTGTCAAAATGATCCAATAATTCTTTTATTTTCAGGTCTTCAGCCTGCGTAGCATGGCAATCAAAATCAAAGAAAAGAAAAATTGAAGATATATTATCCTGACTAATATTACTCAGAGAAGGATTCTTATCTTTAAGTAAAAGTAACAGATCTGCGCCTTCATCAATTACTTGTCTATATAACTGATAAACCTCTGCTTTAAAGGTAGCTAAGATTTTCTTATCTAAACCTAACTGATGTTTTTCTAACAATTCATAAATTTTATACTCGGTTGACTCTCCCTCAAAAACTAATAATATATGTTCAGGATTCTTATTTAGTTCCATTTTTAATTAAATGCCTTTGCTTTATATAGTTTTTCCAAATTGTGAACTGCACGAATTTCTCGATCTGTTAGATTTGGCAGAGATTGAATCTTTTGGTTATTAATTACAAAATAGCAATCAGGCCTTAATAACTCATTACTTAACAAACTTGTATTGTGTGTAGTCAATATAGTCTGTCCAGTAAAAGTTTTAAGTTCTTCTACTATTGCTTTCGATAGTTCAAAATGATAAAAAGCATCAAACTCATCAATAAATAATAAAGAAACAACTTTTTTATCTTCTTTAATTCGTAATAACCAATAATAAAAAAGCAATAAAGTTTGTGTCCCACTAGACATTATTTGATGTAATTCAGATTTATTTTTCCCAAATACACAATATATATCATCACTACTAGCCTCTAAATGATATTTAATACCTGCTTTTTCCAAAAATAGTTGTAATTCCATTACTTTATTTTTCTTAACAATGTATTCAAAAATATCTGAAACCCCACTATCATAGCCAATATATTCTCTAACATCTAATGATCTAAAAAATAACATTCCATCTACAAAATCTAAAAAATTAGAAAAAATCTTATTATATATTTTCCGTTTATCTAAATTTGCATTATTCCTTAAATATGCAATTAATGATATTTTATCATTGCTTAACTCTTTTGATAAATATTCAGCTCCTTCAAATGCTAGAATTTCAATTTTATTTTTATTTCTTAGAGCTAAAACAACGTCATTAATTACAACCTCCTCATAAGAATAAGTTTGAAAATCAGTCTTAATATATTTATATACTAATTCATATTTACCGAACTGGAATGTATATTGAAATTCTGCCGGTAAATTTTTTGTTTCAAGATGAGTATAATTTTTCTCATAAACACTTCTAGGGAACTCAAAATCAGTAACATTTTTAACAAT
>NZ_QETG01000019.1:0-71766 GCF_003105055.1 Acinetobacter sp. AM
AAACTCATTCAAGACTTTCAGATTCTACCCCTTGGGCTAAATCCTTGTTTCTCAACAAGTTTTAATCAACATCACCGCCGATGGATGTGCATTCTACAGCATTTCACATCCCTTGCAATACCCTTTTTAAATTTTATTCGAAAATAATGTTTATACGGTTAATTAATATTCAAAATCTGCTTTTTTCATCATTTTTTAAGCATAAAAGGTACAGTATTGACTAAATCATCCAGTATTTTTTCATCTTGATTTTTTTCTTGCCATTTTAATGCACGACAATCGACATACTCACAATAACCTGCTTCGCCATATTCTTCTCGGGCATTGATTTTAATTTGATATTTAAAACTCCCTACATAACCCGCAGCCAATCCAAATTTAAAATCTCCGCGGCTTTGCGCTTGTATTTGAATGGCATCGCCAGTTTTATTTTGATAGTTCCATTCAAACTCTCGAGGTAAATACATCGCTTGTCCATTTGGAGTCACTACTTTGGGATAGACTCGATGTACTTTGAACTGTACGTGCTCATCAAAAAGTTCTGTGCGTTCAACATTGGCATATTTAAGATAAATACGAGATTGCACAATACGATTAAAGTGATCTCGTGTTTGCGCCATCAACACTTGATCACCATTATTGAGTTGAATAATTTGGTAAGTAAAAAATGCCAAGGGTAAGTAAGGAAACCGGACTACACGTGCAAACTCAAATACACCATGCTGTGCAATCGGGAAAATTTGTTCTTTATAAGTAATACGTCCCTCACAAAAACATCGTGTAGACCAATGTTCTCCAAGTTCCAGACGCATTTTATTGAAGTAGCTGACTTGCGTCGTGGTCTGAATAGAAAGCTGACAACTTAATTCATCATCATTACGTTGGATTTGAAAGTTAGGTAAATTTCCTAAAATTTGCTCATGATTTGAAAACTGCCACAAGCTTTTGGAAAAATGACAATCTTGTTGCATGGCATAACTGTGCAATTGCCCCACCATGTGCGGACTGCTACTACACAAAATAGTTGCCGTATCTATTGCGGTGCTATGGATTGCACTTTCATTACGTAACATCGGCGCATGAGCAGCCCCCATCAATCCAATAAAATTAAAATAATGCAAGGGTGCAGGAAGATTGGGCAAAATAATGCCGAAATAGATGAATTTATATTGATGTGTAGGGATATGAAAGTTTAAGCGTGACTTTTTCGGAGCCAGATTCAATTGTTTGGATCGATCTAAAAAATCTTGAAACAATTGCATAACCTAGCTCCTCATCACAACTATCTCATATTTAGCTTACCGTCTGTTTACGAGCAAGAAAGGTAGTGACAAAACCAGAAAGTGCATAAATGATTGAAATCACTAATATGCCTACAGGAATATTGTAAGTCATCGCAGCGAGGATAAAGACAGCAATAGGTAACACTGCGAATGGAACGCGCTTACGGTCTACCGTTTTAAATGAATAATATTTGATATTAGAAATCATCAATAGCCCAACTGCCACAATAATGGCGGCATTGACAATCTGAATACCCAACTCATTTAAATCAAAGATGTTTGGAAAATCACGACCAACCCACACCATTGAAATAATCATGATAGCGGCTAATGGACTGGCTACCCCAATAAAGTAACGCTTATCGACGACCCCAATTTGCACATTAAAACGTGCCAGACGAAATGCAGCACACGCAGTGTAAATAAAACAACAGGCTAAACCAATACGACCCAAGTCATGCAGACTCCAGCTATACATGAGGATGGCAGGCGCAACACCGAAAGCCAACAAGTCGGAAAGTGAGTCAAATTGCTCTCCGAAAGCACTTTGTGCACCAATGGCACGTGCAACACGACCATCTAAACCATCAAACAAAGCTGCGATAAAAATGGCATAAATGGCTTGAGTAAACTCACCATTCATACTGGCAATAATGGAATAAAAACCTGACAGTAATGCTGCTGTGGTAATTAAATTCGGCCACAGATAGATACCACGACGTTTGATCTTTTGCCCTTCTTGAGTATGCTCCTCTTCAACAACTTCGAAGGTAATTCCATCGTAGTCATGATCTGGAGCATGTAACTCACCTTCAGGTTTAGAGCTATTTGTCATTATTTTATATCCTAATCTGCAACCTAATTTATTCTATCTACGGCAATTATTCGCCAACTAACCAACGTACCGCGGCATGACCACCATGTTCTTGCATGCGCAAATGTGGAAATAACCATTGTAATGCTTCATCGGCATCTTCAGAGAACTTCCAAGGTGGATTAATCACCAATAAACCACAACCATTTAAGCCCACTGGGGTGTCATCTGGCCAAACGCAGACTTCACAAACCAATTGACGACGAATACCGGTTTTAAACATTTTTTTCTCAAAACGTTCAATCATGGCGCGATCTTTAATTGGGTACCAGACCGCAAATACGCCTGTCGGCCATTTTTTATAAGCAGCGACTAAAAGTTCAACCAATTGCGGAAAATCTTTACGTTCCAGTTCATAAGGTGGATCAATCATGACCAAGCCACGCTTTTCTTTCGGTGGAATTACGCCCAGTAAACCTTCATAAGCATCACGCTCATGCAAGCCTGCGCGTTTGTCATGAATGTTATGACGTAATTGCTGAAAGACATCACGCTGCATTTCAAAAATGGTCGCTTTATCTATGTCACGCATACCTTCTAGTGCAAACCACGGCGAACCAGGATATGCCCCTTTACCAAAATTACTACGCATTTTTTCAACAATTTTTAAATATTGCTGAACCCCTTCAGGCGCAGTACGTTTCACTGAATCATCCAGTTTAACTAAACGATGAATACCATTTAAAAATTCACCTGATTTTTGTGCTTCTGAAGTCGATAAGTCATATTTACCCGCACCACCATGCGTATCAACATAGCGATATGGTTTATCTTTTGCATTGAGTCGCGTCAAAAGCTGCAGCAATAAAACATGCTTCATGACATCGGCAAAGTTGCCTGCATGGAAATGGTGGCGGTAATTCATTTCTATTTAATTCCTAAAATCAATGGTTATTTTAGCATGAAAAATAGTTTCATTCCGACGGATATGTTGTTCTAGAATAAAGCAGTTCTGTTTTCTTGTTTTGAGTTGTGCTTCTATGCTTGTTTCCAAGCTTCCTGCATCGTGGAATATCGATCAAGTTCTTAATGATCTTGACCAACATGGTTTTGCACTGATTGATTACGCCTATCCTAATGAATATGTAACTAATTTAGTCAATGAATGTACCTCACATTTAAATCAATTTCGTGAAGCAGCAATTCAAAATGGTGTGGTTAGTCAAATTCGTAGTGATCATATTTTATGGATTCATCCAGAATTACAAGTCGCACAACAACATGTCGAAACCTTATCACTCTTGTCCGAACAACTGAATCAGGCGTTTTATTTAGGGATTCGTGAAGTTGAAGCGCATTTTGCTTGTTACCATGCGGGTGAATTTTATGCGTTACATCGTGACAATCCGCAACAAAAAAATGATCGCGTTATTTCAACGGTTTATTATTTGCATGAGCAATGGCAAGACGATTGGGGCGGTCAGCTTCGGCTTCAGGATAAAAATGGCAAGTGGCATATTATTCAACCACAACCCAATCGGATTGCCTTATTTCGCAGTGATTTACTACATGAAGTGATTAAAGCCAAACAACAGCGGCTTTCGATTACTGCATGGTTAAGAAGTGGCAATACCATCTGGTAAACCTTTAAATCTTCCCGAATGACCTTATATAGTAGGCTTAACTAGAGAGGACTGCACGAATGCTCAAAGATGCAAAGCAAATTATTGCGAGAATTGGCGAAACTGACCAAATGTATTTGGAAGGTAATACACCCGATTTAGCGCTTGAACGTGCAGACTTACGTTTGGCATTGGTGACGTTGAGTCGTGTTCGTCAGGAGCAGCTCCACTTTTTACAAGAAGCCATTGTGCTGCTTGAACAAGGTCGTATCGAATTTGAAGAAATACCGCTACGTACTTATTTAGACTTGTCCTTACTTTTGGCCAAGGCCTACATGCTGTACTTTGAAATTACCAAAGAACAGCGTTTTGCTTTAATTACCCAGCAGATTCTAAAACCCTTAACTGTACATGAGCATGGTGATGTCTATTTCTTCCTTGCCTACGCCAGCGCATGTAAAAATGACACTGCCCTAAGTCGCCATTGGCTAAAGAAATATAGTCAAACCTCTGAATTTGATGCTTTCTTATTACAGCAACACTCTGCTTTTGCACCTTATCGTGAAATGCTATGGTTCGTTCAACTCACACAACCAAAACCACACTAAACATCGAAAATTTGTATTAAAAAAAGCGTCTTTCTGGACGCTTTTTTTTAGTATATAAATTGGGCCAACACAGCAACGGCTCAGGATGTTAAGCCGTTTGTAGTTTATAAGCATCCATATGCAGTTGTTGATTTAACTCATCAATCCAGATTGCCCAATCATCATCTTGTACCAAATGACTAATGAGAAAATCACGTTGTGAACGATTCCAAAACGGCGCTTCATGTAAAGATAAATGTGCAGGCAGCTGATGTGTACGCACATACAGCTCTATAGCGGCCAGACTATTTGCCAGACCTAATTGTGAAAACAGTAGCTCTAAGGATGGATTATTTTTCATTGTTCCCAGCCCCTTATCAGTTCATCTGTGATTTATTATTTACTTAAGTTATAAGAAATATGTAGGCAAAAAAAGAGGCTATCGCAACTTTGTTGTAGCTTTTTGTGAACTACAGGAAAGTGCGACAGCCTACATTTTATTTGTTATTACCCTGAGAAATTCATGCCTCCAGCATCTTCATGCAATTGCTCATTTAAAATATCAATCACGATTGCCCATTCATCATCTTTGTCCCAGTGGCTATGTAAAAATTCACGCTGCGCATCTGTCCAAAAGCTTGCTTGATGCAGTTCAATATCTGCCGCCAGTTGATGGTGACGTATAAATTGCTCGATTGCACTTTCACTGGAATTTAAACCCAACTGGTCGAAAAGCAGTATTAGGGTTGGCTGTACATCAAACATATTACACCCCTATCTCATTGTTCTCTTTTTAAGGTAACCGAATAGTACGACAAAATCATTCTGTATATTTTTTCAGCATGTTATTTTTTGTTGATTCTGTTCTGGAATAAAAAAAAGCACCCTCTAAGAGGATGCTTTTTTAACTTAATCAGTAAAGATTAAATTAGTTCACCATGTCAGCAATTGCTGCACGTTCTTCTTCTAGCTCATTAAGCGTGAAGTTAATACGCTCACGGCTGAATTCGTCGATTTCAAGACCTTGAACGATTTTGTATTCGCCATTTTCAGTTGTTACAGGGAAACCGAACATTACGCCTTCAGGAATACCATAAGAACCATCAGAAGGAATACCCATTGTTACCCATTTGCCGTTTGTGCCAAGAGCCCAATCGCGCATGTGGTCGATTGCAGCATTCGCAGCAGACGCAGCAGAAGACAAACCACGTGCTTCGATGATCGCAGCACCACGTTTACCAACGGTAGGAAGGAATACATCTTTATTCCATACTGCATCGTTGATTTTGTCTTTTAAGCTTTCGCCATTTACAGTTGCAAAGCGGTAGTCAGCATACATTGTTGGAGAGTGGTTACCCCAAACAGTCATGTCTTCGATGTCAGAAACTGCAACACCTGCTTTTTGAGCAAGTTGAGTTAACGCACGGTTGTGGTCAAGACGTAACATTGCAGTGAAGTTTTTCGCTGGAAGATCTGGAGCAGATTTCATTGCGATGTAAGCATTCGTGTTCGCAGGGTTACCTACAACAAGCACTTTAACGTCACGGCTAGCAACTTCATTCAGTGCTTGACCTTGACCAATAAAGATTTCGCCGTTCACTTTTAACAAGTCAGCACGTTCCATACCAGGACCACGTGGACGTGAACCAACCAATAACGCGTAGTCAGCATCTTTAAATGCAACTTTAGGATCATCAGTACCGATCATGCCAGCCAATAATGGGAAAGCACAGTCATCTAATTCCATCATTACGCCTTTAAGCGCAGCTTGAGCTTTCTCAAATGGAACTTCTAACAATTGCAAAATAACAGGTTGGTCTTTACCAAGCATTTCACCGCTAGCAATACGGAATAATAAGCTGTAACCGATTTGACCAGCTGCACCAGTAACGGCAACGCGAACAGGTTGCTTCATGTAAGTATCTCCAATTGAGGATCGTTAATATGATTAAACGGGTCTGTCCGTTTTCATCGAATTATCATAAACGGCAAAGATTGTACTCCAATACTTAAGGATATGCATAAAAAAGAGCATGAATTTCAACAAAAGTCTGATAGGAAATATAAATCAACCGTCACAAAAAACTTAGTATGACCCTTTAATCGTGATCTGACTTGGGCAATTCCCAACAACTGCGCTAGAGCATTGTTTATATTGCCCATTGGTTTTATAACAAACATTCACTTTGGTCAAAAAGTTTTCACCACGATAACTCTGGCACCCCAACTGAATTCCTGTACTTGGCAAGGTCGGGTTCAAACGCAAAAACTGTAATTTGATTTGACTTTGTGGCAAAGTTCGCGTTTCTGGGCTAGACAACTCTGCTGGAATCTTCAAACGTTCTGCATAATTAATAATGGTGCGAAAATACTGACTCGCCCCCATCGGCACACAGCCACCAATCGATTGCCAAAGCTGAACACGTGCATTTTCGTCTGGCATGACTCTAGCCACAACTTTGGCTTGCAAAGGAGACAATGTTGCAGAAGAGTTAATCTCGCAGTCTCGCCGCGTTGTTTCAGGCAATAATCCAACAATATTCAGCGAATACCCTTCCAAACATTTGCGTCGTTTACTGCGTTGACTATCCATCATACACGTTGCGGGTGTCATTTGGATTTCCATGACATAACCATGGAGCGCAACAGAAGAAGCGGCGTGGGTGAGTTGTGTACAAACAGCCAGACCCAAGCCACCTATCACTAGGCAGGTCACTTTAATCTGAGTGTTTTCAACTACATCAAACCACATGAATGCTCGACCTTCTCATGCTGCTTACACAATAAATTTATGGCGTACCACGATAAGGAATAATCTGCATACGATTCCCAATAGACTGAGCCCCTTGTCTCAACAAGACCCCATAATGCGTGGCATTGGTCATGACTTGTTTGACATAGTCTCGGGTTTCATTCAACGGGATGGTTTCCGTATATTGATCTGCGGCAAGGGGGCGATCATCAGGTTGCCAACGACGTGCCCGATTTGGCCCAGCATTATAGCCCGCAGTCGCCAACACAGGATTACTGCTTAATTGGCTATTAATCATTGACAGATAAAATGTTCCATAACGAATATTGGTATTCATATCTGATAACGCGGCAGGATTATAAGTTTCACCCATTTGCTTGGCAACTAATCGTGCGGTATCTGGCATGATCTGCATTAGACCACCAGCACCAACATGTGAACGAGCATTCGAAACAAAACGACTTTCCTGACGCATTAAACCATATGCCCATGCAGGGTCAATTCCTGCATTTTGGCTATGGCTGACCACATAGCTTTGATGGGGCATCGCATAACGATACGCATAGTTATGCTTACTCTCGGTACGGTCTGCTGCATAAATGGCACGATCATACCAGCCCATATCGGTTGCGCGTTTCGCTGCTGCCAACAATAGACCATCATCATTTTTTAAATAGGCTTGGCGCACCGCCCAGTTCCATTCACGATTTACATAGCTATCAGGTGCATTGACATTACGTAAAGCAAAAGCCCGATTAAAATGAATATCTTGACTCAAACGCTGCAAGTCACTGTTGGTTGGCTGTACATTATTCGGAATCGTGCTGTATCGCTGCCCCACATGGTCTTTGGCCAGTAAATTATGATACTGGTCGCCTTGAGCCAATTTACGGAAAATCTCCTGCGCACTACGTTTTGCACTGGCATCATTGCGTTGCTCATAAGCACGGGCCAACCAATATTGCCAACGATCTTCTTGTTTTTGATTGACACTCATGGCATCAATAGCACGAATTAAACTTTCCCAAGCACTAAAACGAATGGCTTGGCGCGCATAGATTTCAGCTTCTTCTGGGCTAAATGGCAAGCCATAACTGGCATCCAAATTATTTAATACTTCACGCTTAAAGTTATTTTTCATTACGGTCGTGCCACCAATATAACCGACCGCACGATACAAGGCTTTTTGTACCGTTTCCGGTGTTCCCTGCGCAGCACGTTGAACAGAGGACATCGCGGCATCCAGATCACTATCTGCCATACGCCCCATCGCAAAGATTAAATAAGCTTGCTCTTCTGCACTCGCTTTAGGTGCAGACCAGACATAATTTAATGGATCGGCCTGAATCTGATTCAACTGAGCTAGGCTTAAATTTAATCCCAACGACTGTGCTGTTGCTACAGCCTGCCCCGATTGACCTGCACGCAACAATCCCCATAAACGTTGTTGCCTATCTTGCTGGGTCATTAAAGGACTCGATAGCATTTGTCGTGCTAAACCTGTGCAAGACTCTGGTTGCGAATTGGTCGTCAACCAAACATCTTTATATTCTGCAAAAACCAATGCATCCCCAGTTTTCGCACGCACTTGGGCAACCGCACAACTTTCTGCCTGATCGGGATTGGTTACATAAGGTAAAACAGGCTGTGCAGTGCTAAAATCAGCTTGCTTCACTTTTTCTTCGACATAATCTGCAGCTAATTTTTCCGCCATCGCCGATTGAGGATAACGACGGGCAAAATTAATAATATTGTTGGCTGGCTGAAAGCCCAAATTGGCGTTTAAAGCCCAATATTCTGGGTAGTAGCCCAAAGCATCATTTTGCATGGACATTTGGTATTGTTGTAATAACTCAGTGTTGCCAGAATTGGCTGCCTGCAAAGCATCATTAAATTGTTCATCTGCTGCATAAGCATGCCCTAATATGCCTATTGAAGCCACACTCCATGCAAGTACGTGATAATAATTTTTTTTATCTAACCACCGATTTAACATATGTGCGCCTTCATCCTTTATTTCAACCTATTCGACTCAATCTCAATGCAAACACTTCGTTCGTGCGGCTAGTTTAGAATATTCTCTAGCAGCGCTGTTGTTGTGTTATGTAACCTTCTGATAAGGCAATATTAATTTTCAAGCATTTTTGCTTCATAAATCAATATTTTTGCTTCAATATTTAAAGCTGTCCGTTTTTCTATAAATCCTGCTAAAATACGCGCCTTTCTTATACTGCTATCGTGTTTAACCTTTGTTTCTATGCGTGTAAATGTTGGCTAGTTTTTTATTCCCAACCCACAACGCAGATACAGTTGTTACACGTTTCTCCGTTTTATCCTGTTAGGAGCCTACATGACGGTTCAAACCTTCATTCCAAATGGTGCCCAAGCTGCCTCAGAAAACACTGTTACCCAGCCACAGCACACCCCAGCCATCGATGGATCAGTTAAAAAACTGTATATCGAAACGCAAGGGTGTCAGATGAATGAGTATGACAGTCATCGTATGGCAGACTTACTCGGCGACTCGCACGGCTATGTGCTGACTCAAGACCCGAAAGAAGCCGATATTCTACTGATGAATACCTGCTCGATTCGTGAAAAAGCCCAAGAAAAAGTGTTCTCTGAGCTCGGTCGCTGGCGCAAGCTGAAAGACAAAAATCCTGATCTGATTATTGGGGTGGGTGGTTGTGTAGCCTCGCAAGAAGGCGACAATATTCAAAAACGTGCCAATTATGTCGACATGATTTTTGGTCCACAAACTTTGCACCGTTTGCCACAAATGCTTGATCAGCACTTTGATCAAATTGAAAAACCCAAGAAAGAAAAAATCAAACTGGTGGATATTTCTTTCCCTGACATTGAAAAATTCGACTTTTTACCTGAACCGCGTGTTGAAGGTTACAAGGCTTTTGTTTCAATTATGGAAGGTTGTTCAAAATATTGTTCATTCTGTGTGGTGCCCTACACCCGCGGTGAAGAAGTTTCTCGTCCACTCGATGACGTTTTAGCTGAAATTGCCACCTTAGCCGAAAAAGGCGTACGTGAAATTTCGTTATTGGGTCAAAACGTCAATGGCTACCGTGGTGAAACTTTCGAAGGCAATATCTGTACTTTTGCAGATTTATTGCGTTTGGTTGCAGAAATTCCAGGGATTGGGCGTTTGCGTTATACCACCTCACACCCACTTGAATTTAATGATGATTTAATTGAATGTTACCGCGACCTTCCGCAAATGGTGTCGCATCTGCATTTGCCTGTACAAAGTGGCTCAAACGATGTTCTGCAAGCCATGAAGCGTAACCACACGATTGATGTGTATATCGACAAAATTGCAAAATTACGCAAAGTTCGTCCTGATATGCATTTATCAAGTGACTTCATCATTGGCTTCCCGGGTGAAACTGATGCTCACTTTGAAGAAACCTATCAATTCATCAAAGATATGGACTTCGACCACTCCTACAGTTTTGTTTATTCAAAACGTCCGGGTACACCTGCATCTGACCTTGAAGACACCACCCCTGAAGAGGTGAAAAAAGAACGTTTAGCCAAAGTTCAAAAGTGGATTAAACAATCTAGTATTAAAAAGACGGATGACATGCTCGGCAGCATACAACGGGTATTAATTGAGAAAGTTTCGGATAAAGATCCTAACTTACTGATTGGTACAGCAGACAACACCCGTTACGTGAGCTTTATCGGCGATGCAGCATGGGTTGGACGTTTCGCTGAGATCGAAATTACCGAGATTAAAACTTTGAATTTTGTTTATGGTGAACTCTTGAATCTTGAGCCTGACGTGGCGTAATGTAAGGGTATAGATTCAAGCTACCATAAAGGAACTCTCTTGACTGCAGCGATTCGACGTACAGTAACTTTTCCTGGTATTTCAATGGAGCGTTTAAAGAGCATGCTCGGTGCTTATAACGGTCACTTGAAACAAATTGAACAACGTCTAGATGTCCAAATTTCCCATCGAGGTGATTATTTCTACATCGATGGGGAGATTGATGCCGTCGAAAGAGCCGAGACACTCTTGCAACGTCTGCATGAAGAAGCTGAAACCTCTCAACAAATTACTGCCGACGTCATCCACATGATGATTCAAGGCAGCCAAACTGACCGTGAAATTCAAGAAGACTTTTCTGATAATGACCACACAGGTTTGGAGGATGTTTATCTACAAACCCGTAAAGGTCGTATTAATCCACGCGGTGCAAACCAACGACGCTATGTTCAGCGGATTCTGCAAAGCGATATTTCATTTGGTATTGGCCCCGCAGGTACAGGTAAAACTTATCTTGCCGTTGCAGCCGCAGTCGACATGTTAGAGCGCAACGAAATCCAACGTATTTTATTGGTGCGCCCTGCGGTGGAAGCAGGTGAAAAACTCGGTTTCCTACCGGGTGACTTAAGCCAGAAAATCGATCCCTACCTCCGCCCTTTATACGATGCCTTGTATGAAATGCTCGGTTTTGAAAAAGTGGCGAAACTGATTGAACGTCAAGTAATTGAAGTTGCTCCACTGGCCTACATGCGTGGTCGTACCTTAAATCATTCTTTCGTAATTCTGGACGAAGCACAAAATACCACACCTGAACAAATGAAAATGTTCCTGACTCGTTTAGGCTTTGGTTCACGTGCGGTGATTACTGGTGATGTCACGCAAGTCGATTTACCACGTGGTCAGCAGTCAGGTCTCGCACATGCACTACGTGTCATTGAAAATGTGAAAGAAATTCACATCACCCGCTTCCATTCACGTGATGTGGTCCGTCATCAACTGGTACAAAAAATCGTAGAAGCTTACGAAGGTTGGGACAGTGAACAACAACGCCTGAGTGCCGAAGCACGTGCAGAACGTAAAGCACGTCAAGAAGCCTTAATTGCTGAAAATGATGCTGCTGCGGATGCACAAGATTAACCGCCTTAAGGATTCATTTTGAAACTTAGTCTTTCTCTACAACAGTCGTTTCAGTCCCCAGCGTTGGTACTGAAACGCGCTTATCTCAAAAAAATCGTGGAAACCAGCTTACGCCATATCGATACACAAAGTGACTGTGAAATAGGTATTGCCTGTGTCGACAATGCGGAAAGTCATCAATTGAATTTGGAATACCGCGGCAAAGACAAACCGACCAATGTGTTGTCTTTTCCAAGTGACCTGCCAGATGAAATGGCACAAGTTCTTGATTCATTTCCGCTTGGTGATTTAGTGATTTGCATTCCTGTTGTGCTTTTAGAAGCGCAAGAGCAAAACAAAGCACCTTTGACGCATTTCACACACATGCTGGTACATGGCACTTTGCACTTAATGGGCTACGACCATGAAACCTCTGAAGCAGATGCCGAAGAAATGGAAGCCTTAGAAATTGAAATATTGGCGAAACTGGGTTTTGACAATCCATATTTAGAACAAGATTAAACCCTAAAATGCGAGCTTCGGCTCGCTTTTTAATGCACGTTACAATGACAGATCTCAAAGATATACAACAGGACAACTATGAAATACGTGGTCATTTTTAAAGCCAAAATTAAAGCCTTAGATGAACAATATTCTCAAACGGCGCAGTTATTACGTGAAAAAGCACTGAGTCAGTTTAATTGTCAAAAGTTTGAAGCCATTTCCGAGCAAGACTTTGAAATTGCATTGTCTTACTGGGACAGCTTGGCAGACATTCAGGCATGGCATCAAGATGCAGAACACCAAGTGGCGCAGCAATTAGGTAAAGAACAATGGTATCAATCGTTTAGTGTAGAAATTTGTAAGATTGAACGCCACTATTCCAACTCAGTCCATTCAATTTAATGCACTTCAAACTCTGCTTCAGCAGGGTCAAAACGCCACGTTCGGACAATGCGTAACTCAGAGATATCTTTCATTTTGCTATCAAATCCAGTAAATGGCGCTGCTTTACGTACCGATGCTTTCGCTGCTTCATCAAGTAAGTCGTGCCCAGAACTTTCAATTAAACGAATGGCCCGAATCCCACCATTGCGGTTCAGAATGACCATCAAGCGAACTTCACCTGCCAACCGTTGTTGTTTTGCTTGCTCTGGATAATAACGGTTGCCGTAAAATTCTACTTTCTGTCTAAATTTTTCTAAATATGCCGCTGTAATATCTTGTTTGGCTTGAATACCATCGACCGTTTTAATTTTCTGTTGGCGGCTGAAATTCTGTTGGCGCTGTAAATATTGTGCTTCCAGACTCGCCACCATGGCAGCTTTGGCTTGGAACTGACTATTTAATTCATCCATCGCCTTTTTCCGACGAGTTTGTTCTGCTTGCTTTTGCCAACTGAGCGTGGTCATCAAGACTTTTTCTTCAAAATTCAGTTCACGTTTTTGTTGGGTCTTTTGCAATGTTTCCATTTGCTTTTCACCCGCACTTTGTTCCAGCATAGGTGCTGGCATATCGCTCGACATTCGATGTGCTTCACGAAAGGTTCCTGAACCGTTCTGATCTGCTTGCGCCAGAAAATCTGCATGCTCAACCTTTTGTTCACTTGGTCGTAACGTCACTGCAATTTCCTTCACTGTCGCATCTTGTTGCGTGGGTGCAGCAAATTCAATGGCTAAAACAGCAAGATGTAAAGCCAGCGCAAAGCCTACCGCAGTTGTAAAAATCGGGTCTTTCCACCACGCGCGCAATAAAGGCGTATAATTTATTTTATTCAGTATCATAACTAACCGACAAACTGCCTTCCCCACACTGCATATACAGTAAAATTTTGACTTGGTTGCTATTATGTTGATAAAAACCTGACGTTCATCAATACAACAGAATCACTGTCTTAAAATACTGAAAATGGTGCAATTAATTTTGCTAAACTGCAAGATTGAATTTTTGTATTTTAAATACAATTCGGCAAAATTAATCAAAAGCCAGTAGATTCACTTGCTAGGATGCCTTTATGCAAACGCTACTTTCCAATATTTCTAAACGGCTACATCAAGTGTACCAAAAAGCGGAAGGCTTTATTGAAGATGAACGTGAATTTCCACTCTCACAAGTCTTTTTAAATGCGACTTTCCAACGCTTTGTCACTGACAATGTGAAAATGCTGAAAGATTTGCATGCAGACCTACATGATGACTGGTTACGTCTCTATGCCACTTTAGAGTTCAAAGGGATTTATACCACTCTCTCTGTCGATCTAAAGCTGGTACAAATGGAAATGAACAAAGACATTCAACTGGTTGTGTTCGAGCAAATTAGTGACACGCAGGTCATAGAAGCTAAATTTCAAAATGTATTCCATAAAATGGGTTTTAATGCTGCCATCTTTTTCTATCAAAAAATTCTAAATAAAGATCCTTTAGGCATGATTTTAGAAAAATTGAATGTGATTAAAGTGAAGGATGATTTATTACATTTAGATCTGAATCGTTGGTTGGGTAAAAAACACTCAATTCTAGATACACTCAATAAAGTGCATGTCAATCATGCGGTTTTGCGCGAAGCTGAATTGGTGGTTTTAGGCAATGTCAATTTAGCCGCCTTATTTGGCAGAATGACCGAAGATGAAATTGAAGATTGGGCACATGAAGGTATTCCTGAAAACCACGTCACGCCCATTAAACAAAAGCGTAAGTAAGCACAGATTTCATCCCCAACTTGGCGTGAAATACTAAGAAAAAAGGCTACAGGAAAGATACACTTTGCACAAAAAAGCAGATTTTATCTTCATAATACATAGGCATAATAAACGGGTGTAATTTTACAATACACTTATTCTAAACTTCACAGGAACACTTTCACTAATGGCTAAAAATGTTTTAAAAACAATAGCAATAACAACAGGCATTGCCTCTACATTGTTATTTACTGGCTTTTCCAGCCAAGCATTCGCCATGAGTCCCTTCCAAGCAAGTTATCAATTTAACTACAATGGCAAGAACATGGGCTCGGCGACTCGTACCTTAAGCAAATCAGGAAATAACTGGACCTATGTTTTTGCAGCCAAAGCTGGTGCAGTGGCTTCTGCTTCTGAAACCAGCCGTTTCGGTTTCAATGCTGGCAAAATTAGTTCCAATAGTTTCAGCCGAACCAGCAAAATTTTGGTGCACAATAACACCATGAGTATCAACTTTAATCCAAGTAGCAAAACCATTAACACCAAAAAAGATGATAAAGCACGTTCATTTGCTTGGAAGGCTGGCGTACTGGATGAGCTGAATGCCGAATTGCAAATTCGTGAAGACTTGAAAGGTGTCGGTATGAAATCGACCTACCTGATTGCAGATGCAAAAGAAGTCGAAGCCCGCCAATTCATAAAACAAGGTTCTGAAAAAATTAAAACCTCTTATGGCACCTTCGATACCGTTAAAGTGGTGATGAAACATGATAAACCTGGTCGTGATACCATCTTCTGGTTAGCTCCTAAATTGGATTATCTCCCAGTAAAAGTGACCCATCAGGATGGAAAATCATCTTACGGTCTACTGTTAACTGGATATAAAGGCCCCACTAATTAGACCATTTAGTCAATTTTACTTGCATTTTTTCGGGTGCTTTTTAAAATACGCTTTTGCTTGAAAAAGCACCTGCCCCTGAGGATTCTCCCGTGCATGCACTAGAACAGAAAATCTTAGCAGAAGGTATCGTTCTCTCTGATCAAGTTCTGAAAGTCGATTCTTTCTTAAACCACCAAATTGACCCCGTTCTGATGCAACAGATTGGTCAAGAGTTTGCGCGTCTGTTTAAAGATGCTGGAATCACCAAAATCATCACAATTGAAGCATCAGGTATTGCACCTGCTGTTATGGCTGGTTTAGAACTCGGCGTGCCTGTCATTTTTGCACGTA
Source organism: Acinetobacter sp. AM (assembly GCF_003105055.1). Lineage (NCBI taxonomy): Bacteria > Pseudomonadati > Pseudomonadota > Gammaproteobacteria > Moraxellales > Moraxellaceae > Acinetobacter > Acinetobacter sp. AM. The sequence goes on from NZ_QETG01000019.1 coordinate 15,870, forward strand.
AATATCAGTCTTTAACTTTAAAAGATGATTTATACCGTTCAAAAGTTTTCTCTTTCACCAAGCAAATTGAAAGTACGATTGCTATTTCAAACAAACACATCAGCGCAACAGATAAAGTATTGGTCATTGATGACTTTTTAGCCAATGGTCAAGCCGCTTTAGGTCTTGCTGATTTGATTCACCAAGCTCAAGCTGAAGTTGTGGGAATTGGCATTGTGATTGAGAAATCATTCCAGCCTGGTCGTGCATTGTTATTGGAAAAAGGTTACCGTGTTGAATCTTTGGCACGGGTAAAATCGTTAACCAATGGTACAGTTGAATTTGAACGCGACTAAGTTCAAATCCTCTATTTAAAGAGCGCTTAAGCGCTCTTTTTTTATTGGTCTATTCTCAATACGCTAAATACTCACAGCACTTTTATGCCGATCAGTTTCATCTTTTTTAGAAAAACTCAGAAAAAATGCTGCTGTTTTTTAATGCCCTGTCTTCTTTTAGTCTTGGTATCCTCGATATTGATTCTTTCAAAACTTTTAATGATTTTTATGCTCATCAAGCTGGTAATGATGTGCTCCAGCAGATGTGTAAATGCTGCAAACTTATTTAAGTGAGCATGATTCTCTTGCACGAATTGGAGGAGAATTTGCCCTTATCTTACCAACCCACTCTGCCAAAGATGCCATCAAGTACTTTAAACAGATACATGCTGCTAATGAAAATCTGAAAATTCCGTATCTAGAAGAGGTTATCTGTTTTACCGTCAGTATTGGAGGCGCTACAGACTTGAGTGCGGAAACGGTATGAAACGTGCCGATGCGTTGTACCAAGCCAAGCAAGCAGGACGCCCAGAATATCAACTTTAAGATGAAATTGAATACGCGTATCCATGCTTCATATTTACTTCATAATGACGTGTAGAAGGACACCCCGTTACAACTCAATTAAACACATGACTGTTCTTTTTCGCTAGAATTCACTCTAGATTTACGGACTTAGTGAATTCATACAAGTCATAGCAGCACATGGCGGTTCTGCTGACACGTAAATCTTGACAAAAATTGCTGTATCTCGTAATTGAGTTTATGGCACGCAAAGGCAAATCATCTATGGAAAATACGATTCTCTGTCCTAAATGTGGTTCAAGTGAAGTTGAAAAACGCGACCATGACCAACACCTGAAAAAAGCCAGTGGGATTTTACTGGGTTCTGCAGGCGTTGCAGCAGGAACCGTGGGTGGCGCTGCCACTGGAGCATCAACAGGTGCCGCTATTGGAGCTGTAGCTGGTCCACTGGGCGTTATTGTGGGCGGTACAGTAGGCACGTTTATTGGTGGAATTAGTGTTGGAATTACAGGGGGCTTTCTAGGCAACTATTTTGGCAAGAAGGCAGGTGTTGTGATTGATAAGAATATTTTTCTCGATTACAAATGTTCAAAATGTAATTATCGCTTTAAGCAAAAAATTGAGAAATCATAAGCCTGTACTGGCTTTGATTTAAAAACAAAAGGTCAACATCATCTTGATGCTGACCTTTCAAATTAAACTTACGTCGTCTGTAATTTTTGTACGACGGTGGCTAAACGGCGTCCTTGTTCCGTACAGAGCACTTTTTCATCTTGACTCAATTGCTGATCATGGCGTGGACCACTCACATGACTCGCACCATAAGGTGTTCCACCTGTTTTGGTATTCGACAATGCAGCCTGCGCATTGGTTAATCCCATCACCATCATGCCATGATGAAATAATGGAGGAAGCATCGTTAACAAGGTACTTTCCTGTCCGCCATGCATTGAACCTGATGCGGTAAAAACACAGGCTGGCTTATTATGCAAAGCACCATTTAACCAAAGACTGGTGGTCTGATCCCAAAAATATTTCATTTCTGATGCCATATTGCCAAAACGTGTAGGTGAACCTAGAGCCAAACCCGAACAATACTGCAAATCTTCTAAAGTACAATAAATATCCCCTTCAGCAGGAATACTTGCAGCCGCTTCCGTCACGACTGTAGCCAAATTGGGCACAGTACGAATCTTGACAGCCATCCCTGTTGACTCGACGCCATTGGCAATTAAATGCGCCATTTCTTTGGTAGAGCCATATTTGCTGTAATATAAAACAAGGACATAAGGTTGCATGGCATTTATGATCTAAGCTAAAAATGAAAACTATACGGTATTTTTCCGACTTTTTGGTTAAGCTTGTGCTTGAAAAGTATATAAAATGATTAAAAATTGAGACTAGAAACGCATGATAGAAAAGTATTTAACAAGACTGCCTTTTTACAGCAAAACTTGGTTTCAGTTTGTTTTATTTGTCCTTCGACGTTTTGAAGCAGACCGATGCCGCGAGCAAGCAGGTTCTTTAACCTATACCACACTGTTTGCGGTGGTTCCGATGTTAACTGTATTTTTAGTGATTATTTCTTCGATTAAAGCCCTAGAACCTGCTCGACAACAGCTACAGCAATTGATTTATAGTAATTTTTTACCCAAAACCACCATTGCTTTTGACAAAGTACTGACCGCCTTTACCGATAAATCCAATAATTTGACGGTCATCGGGATACTGTTTCTGTTCGTTACCACCGTCATGATGCTGACCAGTATTGAAAATGTATTTAATCGTATTTGGCGTGTTCGGGAAAAACGTGGTGGTATAATTGGCTTCATGCGCTATTGGACGATTATTTCTTTAGGTCCAATTATATTAGGTAGTGCTTTTGTATTATCTTCTACCGTGGCTTCCATGAATCTACTGAGTAGCCATTTGGCAGGCTATGAAGTCGATGGTGCCTTCCTCCTCAGGCTCATCTCTTTTACCCTCTCGATTCTGGGTTTTTTTATTTTATATTGGACCATTCCCAATCGCAGCGTTCCAATTAAAGCCGCCCTCTTTGCAGGCATATTCAGCGCCAGTATTTTTGAATTATTAAAAAACTTATTTGGTTACATCATGTCTAATTTCACCAGTTATGAAATTATCTATGGTGCATTTGCCGCGCTACCTATTTTCCTGTTATGGATTTTTCTGTCTTGGAATATTGTGCTTCTTGGCGTCGAAATTAGTTATGCACTGACCGCTTTCTATACAGGAAAAGAACAACGGCGCCATCCTGTGATTATGCTACTCGATATCCTACAACTTTTTCATATCAAGCAACAAAGTGGTGAGAGCATGTCCGACAAAGAAGCGCTGGATGTTTTAGGTCGAGAAGAAATTGGGCACTGGCCAACCTATGTTTTATTACTAGAACAGCAAAATTTAGTGAAGCGTACCGATAACAATGAATATGTGTTAGTCCGTAATTTAACGCAGGTTGATTTTTGGAGTTTTTATAAATCACTCCCCTATCCTCTACCACGCCGTCCTGACGTTAAAAACATTCATGCCGATGACCATGAGTGGATGCAGCGGATTGGTCCAAGGTTTGAAGAAGCAGATGATTATCTCTCCGCCAAACTGGCAATGCCCTTGGCTAGCATTTTTGAGCAGCGCTAAATCTATTTCAACAAAGGGAGATGGAATGTAGTCCATCTCCCTAGATGAAGACTATGCAGCCGTATTGATTGTTCATTTCGCAATAAGCCCAACAGCTAAAAGCGGTTGTTGGATCACTTTAATTATCTAAATTTCACGCTACAAAACGATTAAAAAAAAAGCTAAAATTAGCATTAGACTAAACAATAAAATCATCTAAAAGCATAATTTTACCAATAATATCCACAAGCAATGCTTTTGTTTGCGTGATTCAATCGAGAATTCGCCATGACAGACAAAAAACAAACACCCACCATCATTGTTGACAATAAACCCGAACAACAATGGTTTGAGAACCTCAAAGAAAAGCTACGCTATCAGCAAGCAGTGCGTGAAAATTCCAGAAAAATCGACCACAAACAGGTTCGCCTCAATATTCAGACCGATGCGCTTCCGAGTAAAACCTTTTTCATTATGAATGCGCTCGCTGCGATTATTGCGGCCTATGGCCTGCTAAGTGACTCCACTGCCGTGGTCATTGGTGCAATGCTGATTGCCATGATGTTAGGCCCAATTTCAGGAATTTCTTTAGCCTTAATTGATAGCCGCTGGATTTTATTCCGAACAGCCCTGCAAACCTTGGTTTTAGGTATTCTGATGATTTATGGGATTGGATTCCTACTAGGCATTCTACATCCCAATATCAGCATTACCAATGAAATTTTAGCACGTACACATCCCAACTCTTTGGATCTCATGATTGCCCTTGCAGGAGGCGCCGCTGGTGCATTTGCTTCAGTTTCTCCTCGCCTGTCTGTCGCTGTGGTTGGGGTCGCCGTTGCAACTGCTTTGGTGCCACCTTTAGTCGCAAGTGGTATTTTATTATCTCGCGCTGAATTTAGGCTATCTGCTAATGCATTCTTGCTCACTTTCACCAATATTATTGCCATTCAAGTCAGTTCTGCGATGGTACTTTGGATTGCAGGTTTTCGACGTGGCTCGAATGAAGAGGTTTCTAGCAAATACCTCGAGTTCATCAAACGCAATAGGGTCAGCCTCGTTATTCTTTTCATCCTCGCCATTTATCTCAGTTTCAATTTATTTTATACCGTTCATAATGAACTGTATAAATCTAAAATTACCGACCAACTCAGCCAAACGTTAAATAATGAAACCAATATTATTGATACCGTTGAGTTTGATCCACAGCCTAACTTTACGCTTGCGCGTGTCTTTATTCGTGGCGTTACACTTCCTTCAACCCAGCAAATTAATGAATTAAACCGTACACTCAACACAGACCAGAATGGTCATCCTACTTATGTACAAATTCGATTTATCCCCATTCAAATTCTTCAAACCCAACCCACAAAAATCGTCCCTTTAAATCCAATAGCGACTGAACAACCAACCATTAAAACACTCACACAGCAGGATCCATCATGACAAAAAAATTACTTTTTATTGCCACATTAACCAGTGGGCTTCTCATCCATTCCTCCATTCAAGCCTGCACCAGAGTGGTCTTTCATGGGGATAATCAAAACATCATGACAGCCCGCTCTATGGACTGGAAAGTCGATGTTGGTACCAATCTCTGGATTATGCCGCAAAACATCGCCCGTAATGGTTTGGCTGGGCCTCAATCCATTCATTGGACGGCTAAATATGGCAGTGTGATTGCAACAGGTTATGACATTTCCACCACCGATGGGATCAATGAAAAAGGACTTACAACCAACTTACTCTGGCTGGTCGAATCTGAATATCCAGAAGTCAAAAACAATAAAAAGCCCACTTTAAGTATTTCACTTTGGGCACAATACGTTTTAGATAATTACGCAACCGTCAATGAAGCGATTCAAGCACTAGAGAAAGAGCCTTTTATTGTAGTCACAGAGAATGTGCCTGGGGAAAAGCGTCTTGCGACCTTACACCTGTCTCTTTCAGATGCCTCAGGAGATAGTGCGATTGTGGAATACATAAATGGTAAACAAGTGATTCATCACAATGCCAAATATCAAGTCATGACCAATTCTCCTATTTTTGATGAACAGTTGGCACTAAATGAATATTGGAAGAAAATTGGGGGAACAACTTTCTTACCTGGTACCAATCGTGCCTCAGACCGTTTTGCTCGTGCTTCGTTTTATGTCAATGCCATTCCTAAAAATGCCAACAGCAAACAGAGCCTTGCTAGCGTGTTTAGTGTGATTCGAAATGCTTCGGTTCCCTTCGGTCTAAATACAGAAGAAGAACCAAATATTTCATCAACACGTTGGCGTACGGTTGTTGACCATAAAAATTTGTTATATTTTTTTGAATCGGCAATTTCACCCAATACATTCTGGGTAGATTTAAAGAAAATTAATTTTAAAACTACGCCTTTCCAGAAACTGGACTTAGGTGCAGATCAAGCCAATGTCTATGCTGGAGATGCCACAACGCACTTTAAGACCACGAAAGCATTTCAATTTTTAGGAAAAGAATAAATACTGCATGGCACATAGCATTCATTTATGAAAAAGATGTGTCATCAGTTTTCTATCGATATCAACAAAGGTTAAACATGAATATTTTAAAAACCAGTCTATTCGGAATAGTAGCCACTATAGGGCTTGTAGGCTGTACAACTTCAAGCACACAACCTCAAAATATCGCTTCTACAGGGTTGTTGATCTGTGAACAAAATGAACTTTGCCCTGCGGTGAAAGTAGCGTGGAACGAACAAAATCGTAGCAATTTAAAAGTTACGGCATATTTACCTAGTGCGAAAGATGATTATGATATTCAGCAGTTTGTGTTCTTAATTGATCAAAAAACCTATAGTTATGTTCCTGCGGCAGCAACCACACATGAATACATTGGCCGTATGGTTCCTCATCGTTCATCTAACTACATTGTGGTGCCTAGTTCCTTCTTAAGTACGTTTAAAAATGCCAAAGATATTGAATTAAAACTGGTGACAGATAAAGGCAATATTACCCGTCCTGTATATCGTAATGGACAACAATCCTCTGCTTATCATGCTTTTATCAACTTATACCATCCTTAATTTTTTGACTTAATTAAAAGCCTGTCTTCATGACAGGCTTTTTTGTAAATATTTAAAGAGGAATTAATCCGATTTTAAAGCTTTTGCAAAACTTCGTGATTGCACCCAGCCTTGTAGACTCACCACCATAATGCCCAACATCACCAATACGGTACCGACAATAAAGTTCAGTTCAATTTTTTCATTCAGCAAGACAACCCCACATAACACCCCAAACAATGGGGTTAAAAAAGAGAATACCCCCAAACGGGAAGCCAGATACTCTTTTAATAGCCAAAACCAAATCAGATAACTGGCAAATGACACAATAATGGTATGGAACAGCAAACTACCAATCGCAAACGGCGTCCACTCAATACTGGCTTGTCCCATTGCAAATGCCAGTGGAAATAGCAGTAGAAACGCAATCAAAAGTTGATAAAACAAGGTCTGCGTTGCAGGTGCTTCCGCTAACTTAGTTAAACGCACCGCAATCGTGGTTGCCGCCCATAGAATCCCCGCCAGTAATGCCAAGGCATCTCCCCACAAAACCGTGCTCGATGCCGCTGCCGAACCAGTTGGATGAAACAGAAAAGCAATGCTAATACCGAAGAATGCAAGTGTAATCCCACTCCACTGCAACATACTCAGCCGCTCAGACGGAAGCTTCCAGTGCAACCCTAAAGCCACAAAGATTGGCGCGGTATACAGCAAAACCACGGTATGTGATGCCGAGGTAAAACGTAATGCTTGTGCCACCAAAAAGAATTCTGAAGCAAACAATACACCAACGAGAATACCTGCGGCTAAATAATCTCGGCTCCATAAAGAACCGCCATCTGCAAGCTTAATCATGGGATAAACCATGAGTGCGGAAAGACCTGAGCGTAATGCAATTTGCATCACAGCAGAAATATCTGGCGCAGCCATTTTTAAAATCACTTGCTGCAAACCCCAAATAATACACAGCACAAACATGATACCTGATGCTTTACTGTCTAATGCCCGACGCTCACTCACGGTCTACTCCAGCTCAATTCATAAATGACCACTATAGACCTGTCACTTTTAAAAGATATACTTCAAAACAGACAACCCATATCATTATTCAGGCAAAATGAGCAGCGGGAGAAATAGATGCATACACGTTTACAACATGACTATTATCCCATGCCGACCAACGATGATATTCCTGCACCGCTGTGGTTTCACATTTCCGATGCACCCGCAGAATCTTGCTATCCCATGCATGAACATGCTTGGGGAGAATTTGTCTATGCCCTCAACGGCGTGCTCGAAGTCCAAGTGGAACAGCATCATTTTTTGACGCCACCGCCTTATGGCATTTGGTTACCTCCACATTTAAAACATGCAGGGATTAACCGTACCGAAGTGACTCACTCCACTTTATACGTACATGAAAGCTTGTGCGCAGCCCTACCAAAACAGGCAGGTATTTTGCTGACCTCAGCCTTAGTCCCTGCGTTATTACATCATTTGCGCTATCATCCCCTACCTGATCATGACCCTGAACACTTGCGTTTGTTGCATGTGCTATTAGATCAACTGCGACATGCCAAATGGGTGGGCAGTTATTTACCTTCAAGTAAGCATTCTGCTCTACAGAATTTATTGGACTATCTACAACAACATCCAGCCGATCAAAGCACGCTGGCACAACTGGCACAGCGGATCAATATGACCGAGCGCACACTGGCACGTTATAGTCAGCAAGAACTGGGCATGTCCTTAAATGAATGGCGACAACGACTGAAAGTAATTAAAGCCATGTCGATGCTGAATGAAAACAAAACAGTAGAAAGCATCGCACTGGATTTAGGTTATGCCAATGCCTCTGCTTTTATTAACTTATTCAAACGTTGGATGCGTTGCACGCCTGATCAATTTCGCAAGAACTACGCCGCGGAAAAACAATCCAAATAAAAAAGGACTGTAAATACAGTCCTTTTTATCTTCAACTTGACTTAGGCATGAACAAAAGTATTCCAGACATAGTCTTGTTGCTGACCTTGTAAGGTCATTTTCAGTTGATCACCCGCTTGTAATGCTGCAACGCCTGCAGGTGTACCCGTCATGATCACATCGCCCACTTCTAAGGTAAAGAACTGACTCATATCTGCCAATAATGTACCAATATCAAAAATTAAATGCGATGTATTGCCTTGTTGACGAAGTTCGTCATTCACATGCAAGGTGTAATGTACATCGTTCCAATCTTTAACTACATCAGTAATATCGACCCAATCTGCCACCATGCATGAACCATCAAAAGCTTTGGCACGTTCCCACGGCTGACCTTTCTGTTTCAACTCATCCTGTACATCACGCAAGGTTAAATCTAAGCCCAAAGTCACGGCACCCACTGCTTGCAAGGCTTTCAATGGATCAGTTTCTGCTTTCAGTTCACGATCAATTCGCAAGGTTAGTTCACATTCATAATGACAACTGCCCCACGCCGAGTTCCACGAAATTCCATCTTCCAGTGCTTTTAGGCTGCTCGGTGGCTTAATAAACAATACAGGACGGTCGGGGATAGCATTTCCCAACTCTCTGGCATGGTCTGCATAGCTACGACCGACACAAACAATTTTAGATGGACGTGTATTCATGATCTTCCCTTCGACTTTTTTGTGACAATAAATCTTTTATTTAGAATGTTTGAATGTATTTTCAAATATGTTTTGATCTTCAGCCGTTGCAAAGGCACGTTTTGGCACAATCACCACAGTGCGATTTTTTAATTCAAGCATGTAGGTCAGCTTACCTACTGCAAAATTCTGTACTTCATGATAGTGCACGATTTTTTTACGCCCATTGGCATAAATATCAGCATGTTCCTGATACAAATCGATGCCTTGCTCGCTTTTCCCAAATTGATATTTTACAAACTGACGCTTAAACATCATCGGCAAGAACCAATAGCGCAAAACCAGTTGTAAAACCAAGAAAAATACGCCCAATGCAACGTAATAGCGTCCTACCCCAGTAAAACCTAAATAAATACCCCATCCAATGATGGCAATACTAATTAAAGGGGTAATAAAACGTGTGAACAGCTTTTTACCAAAGGTGGCTAAAGCAAAGCCATCCTGAGATTCTTCAAGGTTTAAATAATAACGTAAAGATAAGGCAGGCTTGCTGTCTGACATAAATCCATCATCAATCTGAAAACGAGACCACAGCATAGTACACCAAATTTTAGCTTTTCTTTATGCTTTTCATTGTGACTTAGCAGCAACAGATTTTTATTTTTGTCACGAAATAGACATGCCTTTGCGTTATTTTAGGCACAAAAAAACCGCAAAAAATGCGGTTTTTTTTTATGCCATAGATCAGATAAATGATCTAAGCTATCAAGTTGGTGCGCTCAGAGAGATTCGAACTCCCGACCCCTTAGTTCGTAGCCAAGTGCTCTATCCAGCTGAGCTATGAGCGCGACGTCTTGATGGTTGGGCATTATACGCACTTTTATTAAGATGCCTAGTCTTTTTTCAAAAAATGATTTTGAATGCTTAGTTATTAGGCAACCCTTCCTTAAACCGACAACTCATTCGAAACCTTTATTTCTTGTCCCTGATAAAATTTATGGTCAGCTAACGCCAACATTGCATGATCATTCGGGCTATCTCCATAGGCGTATACAGCATCAAAATCACCTAAACAATACTTCTGTTGTATACGCTTAGCTTTTTCCACATACCCACAATCACCATGTTGTAACTCTCCTGTATAACAGCCCTCTCGTACTTCTAACTGATTACAGATCAGATCAATGCACTGTTGCTGACACCAATGGCTTAAATAAACATCTAAAGAGGATGAGACCACCACAACTTGATCTCCTTTTTGTTGATGATTCACGATTTGTTGGAGGGTATGTTCATTCATTAAATTGGGCAAAATTGTTTTCGAAAATTGCTGACCTTGTTGCTCAAGCATTATGGCAGGATAGTTTTTAAAAGCAGCACGGCAAAGTCGGATTCTAATTTGTTGATCATTAACATATCCTAGCCGAAACCCAATGAGCCACGGCGCAACACTTAAACCTCCGAATAACTGTTTTCGATAGGGCAATGAATATTTTAAAAAATGACTAAAACTGTCGGAATGGGTAATGGTGTTATCGAAATCAAAAAGTGCAAGGTTCATATTATTTAATCTACTATTTTTATAAATTTCACGCACAAAAAAACCGCAACGTGTGCGGTTAATTGTTCAAGTTGGTGCGCTCAGAGAGATTCGAACTCCCGACCCCTTAGTTCGTAGCCAAGTGCTCTATCCAGCTGAGCTATGAGCGCATTACTTGTGTGCCAATTCAGGCGATACGTTACATACAGTTTACTTATTGGTGCGCTCAGAGAGATTCGAACTCCCGACCCCTTAGTTCGTAGCCAAGTGCTCTATCCAGCTGAGCTATGAGCGCGACATAAGTAAAGTTGGCGGTGAGAGAGGGATTCGAACCCTCGGTACAGTTACCCGTACGCATCCTTAGCAGGGATGTGGTTTCAGCCACTCACCCATCTCACCGTAACGTGCCGCCATAATACAAACTTCATGCTAGCACTGCAAGCAAAGACGATCAATTTTTTACTTTTTTTTGCTCATTTAAATACTTTTTAAGCAATTCATCCAAACTTGAACGGAATTTATACGGTATCTCAGCTTCTAGTATCCAAAACTCAACCAGCTAAGTTGAATTGCGCCGTGAAAAACACATTATTGCAATCATTTACGTGCAGTCTGACGCAGCATGTCTTATGCTAATCCTATCTTCTGACACAAAACCAAATCCATGATGAAAAATTGGGTCGATCCTGAAGCCAAAGCGGAAGCTGAACGCTACGAAAATCCTATTCCGAGCCGTACGCTCATTTTAGAAACCATAGAACAATTAAACTCGCCACAATCGCATGCTGATTTAGTAGAACATTTCCAAATTGCCGATCAAAAGAGCATTGATGCGCTAAGTCACCGCCTTATCGCTATGGTACGTGATGGTCAACTGATGAAAGATGGTTTTAAATTTCAACGTATGGCCGATCAACCGAGCTATGAAGCTACGGTCTATATCAACAGTAAAGGCTTTGGTACAGCCAGTATTACAGGTCATGATGATCTATTTTTACCTGAACGTGAACTCCGCCAAGTCTTTAATGGTGATCGGGTTAAAGTGCAACAAACTTCAGTTGATCGCAAAGGTAAAGCGTGGGGCTTTATTTCTGAAGTTTTGCAACGTCGCGTCAAGCAAATCATCGGAAAAGTCTCACAACATGAAGGTGAATACTTTATTCAACCTGCCAATCCAAATGCACATCAACCCATTACACTAGAAAAAGAGTTGATTGAGCATGCAAAACTCAAACTGGGTGATTCAGTTCGTATTGCAATTGATGACTATCCAACTCGTGAAGAATTCGCGACGGGACACGTGATCCAGTCCATGGCGGACAAAGCGGATACTGAAATCATTATTCCACAAACCATTTTAGAATTTGGTTTACCTTACGAATTTCCAGAAGAAGTCCTCAAAGAGGCCGAAAGCTTTAAAGAACCAACGGCCAAAGACCGTGAAGGTCGCATCGACCTACGTGACCTGCCTTTAGTCACCATTGATGGTGAAGATGCTCGTGACTTTGATGATGCCGTTTATGCCGAAAAACGTTCTGGCGGAGGCTATCGTGTAGTCGTGGCGATTGCCGATGTCAGTCACTATGTTCGTATTGGCAAACCGCTGGATGATGAAGCGCAAGAACGTGGCACGTCAGTTTATTTTCCACATTTTGTGCTGCCAATGTTGCCTGAAGCGCTCTCGAATGGGTTATGTTCTTTAAATCCACATGTAGACCGTTTATGTATGGTCTGTGATTTAAAACTTTCCCGTGCGGGTCGCGTCACAAGCTTTGAATTCTACCCTTCAGTCATGCATTCCAAAGCACGTCTGACCTATACGCAAGTCGCCCAATATTTTGATGGCGATAGCGCTGCGGTGCCTGAAGATCGTGAAGTACGTAAATCACTGAATACCTTACTCCAACTGTATCAAGTCCTTAAAGACTTACGCGGCAAACGTCATGCCATGGAATTTGAAACCGTCGAAACCTACATGACCTTTGACGATTTAGGCGGCATTAATGAAATTCTGCCACGTACGCGTAATGATGCACATAAACTGATTGAAGAATGTATGTTGTTGGCGAACGTGGCTGCGGCTGAGTTTGCTCTCGAGCATGATATTCCAATGCTGTACCGTGTGCATGAACCACCTGAGTTCTCTCGCATTCAAAAAGTCCGTGATTTTGTCAAATTATTAGGATTGAAATTCTCTGACCAGCCCACTCAAGCTGATTATCAGGCGGTTATTGAAGCGACCAAAGATCGTATCGATGCACCAAGTATTCATGCAGTGTTGTTACGCTCTATGATGCAAGCGTATTACGGCGCAAAAAATGCAGGACACTATGGTCTGGCTTATGAAGCGTATACCCACTTCACTTCGCCAATTCGCCGCTACCCAGATTTACTGCTGCATCGTGCCATTAAAGCAAAATTAGCCGGAAAACCATTCCCACTTTCAGGCGCAGCACTGGATGATGCAGGTGAACATTTCTCTCAGACTGAACGTCGTGCAGATGAAGCATCTCGCTCTGTGACCATGTGGTTAAAATGCCACTATATGCAACAGCATCTAGGGGATGAATTTGTCGGGGTGATTTCCGCTGTGGCAGAATTTGGTTTGTTCGTGACCCTGAAAGACCTGTATGTCGATGGTATGGTGCATGTCAGTAAACTAGGCGATGACTTTTTTGTGTTTGACCAAGTCAGCCAAAGTCTGGTGGGACAAAACCGTGGGCAAACTTTTGGTTTAGGCGATGAAGTTAAAATTAAAGTTGCAGCAGTCAACTTAGAAGAACGCAAGATTGATTTTGAACTGATTCAACAACTGAGCCATGCAGGACGTGCGATTCGTAGCCGTGCTCCACGTATTGCCAAAACAGCAACAGTTCAGGTAAAAGAAGAAACGTTCATCCCACGTGCAGCGAAAGCTTCAACGGAAGCCCGTGAATCTGGCGATCAGCCAGTCACGAAGAAGAAAGCCAAGTCTAATTCTTATGGTAAAAAAGCCGATAAGAAAGCATCCAGTAAAACCGATGCTAAAAACAAAGACAAAGCCAAGAAAAAAAATAAAGTGAAAAAGAAAAAAGCCAACGCAAAAGTGCGTAGTGAATAAACCTATAAGGTGTTAAGGCTTCTCGCCTTAACACCCTTTTTTATAAAAATATCATGAAATTCATTCGACGTTTTATCAATAAACCGATTAGCCAGTATCATCCACTGTTTTACTTTTTATCGACCCGTACCCGACGGGCGTTACGCTATTGGCAATGGAAAACTGATGGTCAAGATTATGCCCAACAGAAGTGCTCAACCCCCTTGCCTTATCGGGTTAAAAAACATCAATCGGTTTTAATCCGAAAATTAGGTGACAGTGAGCAGCACTGGCAACACAACAAAGTCATCAATCTAAAAATAGCCAGCCCTTGTATTTCAGGCATTCTCATTCATCCTAAGCAAACGTTTTCTTTCTGCCAACTGGTTGGACAACCTACACAAGCCAAAGGCTATGTTGAAGGAATGGAGCTGAGTTTTGGCCAAGCACGAGGCGGGATTGGCGGTGGAATTTGCCAAATTGCCAATCTGATTCATTGGTTGGTCCTCCATAGCCCACTACAGGTGGTACAACGCGCACAGCACTCATTTGATCCCTTCCCCGATCAAGGACGGGTTTTACCTTTTGGTAGCGGTGCCGCGATCTTTTATAACTATATTGATTATCAATTTTATAATCCGACGCCGCATACCTTTCAGATTCGCCTGTGGTTTAGTGATAAATGTCTGGAAGGAGAACTTCGCTGTTCGGCAGACTTGGGTTATGTCTATCATGTGTTTGAACAGCAGCATGCTTTCTTAAAAATTGGTCAAGACTATTATCGTCAGAATGAAATCTGGCGCCATCGTAAAGAGAAATATAAAAGTGGTGAAATTCTGGCAACAGAGTGTATGACCCGTAACTTTGCCAAAGTCTTATATATTCCTCAGCGCATAGATCAATCCTTTACCTCTTGGGCTGAATTTAGGTCTGAACAGCAAACTCAATCAATTAAAACTTGATTTCCCGCGCAAGAGCCCCTACATCTAGATGAAGTTTAAAATGAAATGGCGAATGCACATGCACTTAGATCAAGCAACTCTACCTGTTCCTCAGTTTGATCAAATTCAACTTAGCAACTTAAAACAACAAATTGAACAAGCCATCCAACACGGTCAGCAATTTTTAGCCGAACTCACTGCGGTACCTGAACAACATGCAGCACAACTGCACGTCTTGAGCCAAGTCGATGAACTTGAAAATAGCATGAGCGAAGCTTGGGGAGTGTTATCCCATTTGAACGCCGTGATGAATAATACTGAAACCCGTGATGTCTATCAGTCTTTACTGCCTGCACTGAGTGAATATTACACAGCACTCGGGCAACATACGGTGCTATACCAGACCTATCAACAGATCCAAGATTCGACAGAATTTAATCAACTGCCTGCGGCACAGCAAAGTGCCATCAAACTAGCATTACGTGATTTCAAACTCTCGGGCGTAGCCTTAGAAGGTGAAGCGAAAAAGCGTTATGCTGAAATCTCAGCACGTTTATCGCAGTTGTCTTCGGACTTCTCCAACCATGTGTTGGATGCCTCTCAAGCTTATTTCAAGCCTTTAAGCGAAGAGCAACTCAAAGGTCTACCTGCCAGCAGCATTGAATTATTAAAACAATATGGTCAACAACGTGAACTTGAACAAGCAGTTGCCACTTTAGATATTCCTGCTTATTTGGCAATTATGACCTATGCAGAAGATCGTACTGTGCGCGAAGAATTATATCGTGCTTATACCACTCGCGCTTCCGATCAGGCAGAACAAGCTGAATTTGATAATACGGCGGTGATGGAAGAAATCTTGAGCCTACGTCAGGAAATGGCGCAGTTGCTCGGTTTTAATAACTATGCAGAATTGTCCCTTGCGAGCAAAATGGCTCCTGATGTCGACACCGTCGCCAACTTTTTAATCGAGCTAGCAGAACATGCACGTCAACCTGCTGAGCAAGAAATTGCCGAGCTGAAAGCGATTGCACAACAAGATGGGGTTCAAATCCTAGAACCGTGGGATACAGGGTTTTACTCAGAAAAGCTCAAAGTTCAGCAATTCAATCTGTCTCAAGAAGATTTAAAACCATATTTCCCAGCACCGAAAATCATACAAGGCTTATTCAACATTGTTGAGCGCTTATATGGCATTCAAGTTGTGCAACGTGAAGCCCCAGTTTGGCATCCAGATGCACAATATTTTGAACTGGAAGATCAAGGCAAAGTGGTCGGTGGATTCTATTTTGATCTCTATGCGCGGAGCGGCAAACGCGGTGGCGCATGGATGAGTGGCTTCCGTTCTCGCATGCAAACCGCACAAGGTTTACAAAAACCAATCTGCTACATGGTATGTAACTTTACTCCACCTGTTGCAGGACAAGCGGCTTTGCTCACCCATGATGAAGTCACCACGCTATTCCACGAATTTGGGCATGGCTTGCATCACATGCTGACCGAAGTCGATCATATTTCTGTAGCAGGGACACATGGCGTTGCTTGGGACGCAGTAGAATTACCGAGCCAGTTTATGGAGTTCTGGACATGGGACAAAGAAAGTTTAGATTTGCTTAGTGAGCATATTGAAAGTAAAGCTGTCCTCCCTGAATCCTTGCTCAAAGCATTACTCGATGCCCGTTTCTTCCAGTCTGGTATGCAAACCTTACGTCAAATCGAGTTTGCCTTATTTGATCTGAATATTCATCGAACTACACCTGCCCTAGAAGCAACAGGCATTCAAACAACGTTAGATCAAATTCGTCAGAACTATGCCGTTGCCCCAACAGCATCTTATAACCGTTTCCAACATAGCTTTAGTCATATTTTCGCGGGAGGTTATGCTGCGGGCTATTATTCTTATAAATGGGCGGAAGTTCTAGCCAGTGATGCTTTTGATCGTTTCGAAAAAGAAGGAATTTTCAACACCCAGACTGGCAAAGAGTTTCGACAGTTTATTCTAGCAGTTGGCGGAAAAGATACGGCACTTGATGCATTTATCAATTTCCGCGGTCGCGAACCCAAAATAGATGCATTATTACGTCATCAGGGTTGGACGAACGCAGATAAAACCGCTTAAACTACGTCATTATTGTTCACAGGGTGTTATTAACTGACATGAAAAGACAGTTTATCGCAGGCGCAAAATGTCCTAAATGCGGAGCTTTGGATCGTGTGGTTAAAATCATCACTGTGGATGACGAGTGGATTGAATGTATAACGTGTGAATATACAGAAAAGCGCCCGACTCATGTCGAGTCTGCTGAACCTGAACATCCAGACGAAATTGGGGTCATTCAATTCAAACCTCGTCAGCCTGAATAACAACAAGGTTTAAGTCATGATGTTAGATCAAAGACAAAATTCAAAACTTTTAGTGGGGATTATTGCTGGACTGGTGGTATTGGTGGCTATTTTTTTAGCTTACCAATGGATGTCGAGCCCTCAACCAAAACATGAGGTCGAACACCAAGTTGTACGTACACCTGCCAAACCAGTCGTTAAAGAGGCTGCTCCTGTGGTGGACAATTCGGCTTCTACGGCGGTTGCAAATACGACGACTGAAGCACCGATTCAATTGGTCGATGAAACCATTTTAAAACAAGATGTGCCGAAAAATGCCAGCTTGGCCAAAGAAGAAATTGCCAAACTGGATGACATTCAGACACAACTAGATGAACAAGAGAAAACGCTGAAAGCACAACATGCTGATGCAGATGACTTAATTGCTTTGAAAGAAGAACAGGTGAAATTACTCGAAGCTCAACTCGCCAAGGCTCAATAAAATATTCTGATCAAATTCGGCTAGAATAGATCGATTTATGATTATGCCGAATTTTCGCATGAACCTCTCTCCAACCAATCGCAATTTGGTCAAAGCGCTTGGTTTTCTTGCCCTCTCTGCTTTTTTATTTTCGCTGATGGGAGTCTGTATTCGTTATGCTTCTCATAGCGTAGATAATCCCACCATCGTTTTTTTCCGAAATTTTATTGGCTTATTCGTCTTTCTGCCGATCATGTTCAATAAAGGATTGGGATTTTTTAAAACCACCAAAATTTGGATGCACACTTGGCGCGCAGTCGTTGGTCTAATTGCCATGTATGGCTTTTTCTATGCGATTGCCCACTTAAAACTCTCCAATGCGATGGTCTTTACCTATTCCTCCCCCATCTTTATCCCACTGATTGCATGGCTATTTTTAAAAGAAAAAATTACTCGCTCCATGTTATTGGCAGCGGCAATTGGGCTAGGTGGCGTTTTGTTTGTAGCAAAGCCAGACTCAGGGCTATTTAACCAGATTTCCCTGATTGGCTTAATCGCAAGCTTTTTAGCCGCAATGGCATTTGTCACCGTGCGTGCGCTGACCAGCACCGAACCTCCAGAACGAATTGTATTTTACTTCTGCTTCATCGGCACGCTCATTTCCATGCTGCCAATGTTTTGGTTATGGCGACCTTATACACTGTACGAACTTGGTTTTTTAATAACTGCAGGCGTATTAGCCAACATCAGTCAGATTTTTATGTCTAAAGCCTACCAATTGGCACCCGCTGGTCAGATTGGTCCCGTGAACTATATTGCCATTATTTTTGCAGGGGCTTGGGGTTATATTTTCTGGCAGGAAGTTCCTGATCATTACAGTTTAATTGGCTTCAGCTTAATCTTAGCTGGCATTCTGTTTTGTAGTCCCCTATTTCAACAACGCAAAAAAACATAAAGCACCCGAAGGTGCTTTATTCTGTTATTTGAATCGCTTAATGATACCAACCGAACAATTTAAACAAGTAAGGGATATAAGCAATAATCAGCATGGCAGGGAATAATACCAATAACGGTAAAATCCAACGTTCATATCGATAATAGAATGATTCATGTCGAACTTCTGCATCGGCTTCAGCCACTTCTGCATCACCAATCGACTGACGTGCCAGTAAATGATTGAGTGCCACTGGCGGAGTCACATAACCCAACTCGAAACCAATCAAGGTAATCATCCAGAAATGTACAGGATGGATACCATATTGATAGGCTACGGGAGCGACCGTTGCAGAAATCAAAATAACAGCACCAAACGGATCCATGATCATACCCACAACAATCATCAGAGCTACAATCATGGTAATGACCAAATAAATATTACCAATATCCGTTGGAAACAGGCTCATGACTTCCACCCGTTCAAGGAACCCCCCGACGCTGACTGACAACGCCATGAGAATGACCAACGCCCCAATATGCCCAACCGTTTCACTGGTCGAAATGTGCATCGCTTTCCAGAAACCCACTTGACGCATTGGGGTTAATTTTTCTGAATGCTGAACCGTATGATTGACAACAAGCTCATCTGCTGCATGTGCAGAATAAATCCCCTCTCGATATTCTGCTGTATTGAGTAAATCTGCGCCAGCCATTGCAGGTTGCGTAGACGATGTATAATTCAAATCCAGTGTTTCATCCCAATGCCCTACAGCTTGAATCGGGGCTGGTTCATGGTGTAATTTATCGAATAACACCATAATCAATAGAATAATTGGCATCATGACTGGGGCTGTGAATTCATTCAAATCTGTCGATAGCGCATATTTATAAAACAGCCAGATCAGTACAAAAATTAAAATATAAGGCATGACTGGTGCAATCGCACGCACCGACTTGGGTGCAGCAATATTTAAGGGTGCAATACGAAACTTCTGCTCTGCAAGGAACAAAGACACCACTAAAAACAACGTCGATGTGAGTAAAAAGGTATAACTGCCGTATTGATATAACCAGTCTGTGGTGACTTCTTTATTGAGTGATGCGACTACGACAATCAATAAACATGGTCTTAATACCACCCCTAAAGAACCTGACATGGCTGTTGCGGCCAAAGCAAATTGGCGACGTCCACCTGCATTCCAGACTTCTTTATAAATGATTGCCCCTGCGGCAATCACGAAAATTCCTGATGCCCCTGTGTAGGCCGTTGGTAATGCTGCTGCTATCAGAATGAGCCAAGTTAAAGTCTCAGGTGCCAGATTCCATGGACGTAAAATATTCAGGAATAAATCTACAATTCGTGTTTGCTTTAACAGCATCCCGGCCCAGATAAAGAGCGCAAGATTCAGGAAGATACTGGAAAACTCGACCAGTTGTCCTAAGTAAATCCCTTGCCCCATCGGGTAATCCATGAAGACGGTAAAGGCAACCCCTGTGATGACCGCCATGTAGGCATATAAAGGGACGCTCAGAAATGCCATGCTCAAACGCCCACCCTCTTGCGTCGGCTGGGGCTGTTTCACGACTTGGAATAAACTGATGACCGTCAACACACCAAATAAAATGATCCACATCCAATAAATACTGAACATTTCACCTGTCATTGGAACACCAGAGTTTTGGACAGAGTGATACTGACTTAAACTAGAAGCCACCAAAAAACCATTTGCCAGCAACATAAATAGACTATAAACCCGAAAATCAATTTTAGTTGTCGGGCTACGTAAGCCAATATGATGCGTTTTTAGCGTTGCACTGATTGCCGCAAATACCACCATCAATACCAATAAAATGGCGCGATTCTCACTACCAAATTTAAACACACCAAAGAAAGTTGTTTCCACGGTACGGTAGGTTCTTAAGGTTGGATGCGCCTGCATATGTTGCATTGCTTTATCATAAAACTGATATTTTTCTTCACATAGATTTCGTGCCGCAATAATCGAAGCCCTGACATCCGACTCAGATGCTGTACCAAAAATATCAGCAAATTCATCAGCGGCGTTGGTTTTCATTTGTGTTTGAACCAACACATCTACATTCGGATTTCGGTCACAATCAGGTTTACTTGGCTCAGCTCTCAAAAAAGAATATTGCATGCTCTTGGCAGGGTCACCATATAGACTTTCACCCATGCGCAATAATTGTCCATGAATCATTTCACCTGTGCCAATAATCAGTGTCAAAACCAGTAACACCAAAATCACAAAGGCAGATATCCATTCTGTCCAGATATATTTAAACAGGTCTAATCCAGACCGTTTCTGTCCTGCATCATACATATACGTTCCTATTTTTATTTTACTCATCATCAATGATGACGTAGAGATCCTCTATGAACAGAACATCTCCATATTCTGCTCTATCTTTATTTTTCAACTTCACTCTGCATGACTTTCAGATTGAAAAGAATGACTGTTTTTATTTTCTTTCTGCTTAAAATGTCAACTCTTTGGCTTAAGTAACTGTAAATGAAAAGGGAAATAGACGGCGGCTAATAGCATACCCCAAAGTGCGCCTAACAAATGGGCTTCAATCAGAACAGGACTTCCTATCAATTCTGCGGTGCTGGTGTTGCCTATTGTATTTTCCCAAATTAACTTCAACACAATCAGCCCCAACACACCCGCAGCAAATTTACGTTCATGTGCATAACTTAAATGGACAAGTGCTACCGCAACATAAGCGCCATGTAATACGCCTGAAAGTCCTGCATAAGCTTCGATATCAGGAAAAGCGTAATAGAAACTTAAGCTAATACACACTGGAAGCACTAGCAGTAATGCAGCCAATTGCCAAATTCGGACATGAGGAAAAATAAAAGGAAAACAAGCAAAGGCAAACATATTCAGCAGATAATGTATCCATCCGACATGCACCCAATGTGCCGTCCAAAGACGCCAGAATTGCTCCAACAAATCTGGCCGCCAATAGATAAAATAGTCTGCAAAAATCTGTAAACAGGCAGATATTGAGGCAACTCCTGCAATAAAGAGCACCTTTCGAACAAAATATGGGACATTCATCAGCATCTCCCTCAATTTCTCAGCAAATCCTTTGCTTCATGCTATTTCACGCCACGGTCTATTCTTTTGCAGTACTTGCTGTACCTTCCGAGGCATTGAATAAATCATCCAGACCCGAGCTATCTTCCTGTTCATCCCAGAATTTCTGCATACCATCATCGGCTGTACGTTTTCCTGTGTGTTCCGTCCAGTAGCGGTCTGAAATACCTTGCACCATACTGGCCGCCATACTGTCAATCAACTTGAACTGGGGATTAACAGGCTTTTCATCTGAACGTGCCGCTGCAAACTGTTTTAAGGCATCACGAATTTTGGCATCATCACCACTGGCTTGGGCTGCTACCGCATATAAGGCATGAGATAAGCGTACACCTTTTTGCTCACCAATTTGCATGGATTGTTTTAGGGTTTGGTATGGATCTGGTTTACCATCTCCAGCACCTGGCAGCAAAGTCCAAATTGCCGCACGTGTTGCCTCAGGTGCCCCCCAGAACTTTTCATTGTTCAAACACACCATACCGCGCTCTACAATTGCGGCAATATCTTTCGGTACATTGACAGAACCACCTGCATTAA
Organism: Acinetobacter sp. AM; assembly: GCF_003105055.1. Taxonomy (NCBI): domain Bacteria; kingdom Pseudomonadati; phylum Pseudomonadota; class Gammaproteobacteria; order Moraxellales; family Moraxellaceae; genus Acinetobacter; species Acinetobacter sp. AM. Next base: position 37,953 of record NZ_QETG01000019.1, read on the forward strand.
TGTCATTGGTCATGGCTTGTACGCCACTGATCAAGCCCAGTAAATACACGGTCTGATCAATATCACTTTTCATTTTTGGGCAACTCTCACCCAGTTCTTGCTGATACTTGGCTTGCCAACGCTTCTCTAAAAGTTGATAACCGGCATATTGACGCTGTGCTGCTACAGCCGACCAACGCTTTTGCTCAATACGCGCATCTTGAGCTTCTGTGACCTGTCCTGCTTTAGACGCACGCAAATAACGGAGTTCAGCATCGAGTGCTCTATTTTCAGCACATGTACCCGCAGCAGAAAAAAGTAAAATTGCTATACGCGTCGGGTCTGCCCCCATATCTTGAGTTGACATAATTGCAGGCGTTAACGCATTCCCCGAATTACACACCATATCCGCATCTTCCATGGCTAAAATGGGCGGAACAATATGCTTTTCGCTAAATCCTAAAGCGACATTCGCGCCAGATTTCACTACATGCGAACATCCTGTAAGTACAGTTGTTGTAATCATTAAAATCGCCATACCTTGGCCAATTTTCTGGACTTGCGACATCTTCCTGTCCTCTATATTTTTTGTTTGTGTCCTTCGCAGTAAACATAGCAGAAGCTATTTTCGAATAAAAGAGTATTTACTCTAATTCAAAGGATTACTTTGCCATGAAAAATAAAGATAAAAATTGACTCTAGCAGTAGGATTGTTAAATTTTGGGCAAAAAAAAGTAGCATTGCGACGGTTCAGCACATGCTACCTATTAAATGAACGCCCAATGGGCTTTATGTTTGTGCAAATCGATCCTTCAGCACAGTTCCTAAACGTCCTATAACAATTGCCAAAACAATCGCTACCATTAGAAACAACCACGTTGGAAAAATCATACTGATCTCCTCGTTCGCTGCTTGGTGGTTTTAATGTACAAAGAAAACACAGATGTATCTGCAAAAATTGTCTAACAATTTATACTTTATGCCAATAAATTAATTTTTTGTCAGACAAAGCATTAACGAATTAACATTAAATTATTGTTTTATATATTTTAATTAAATTAATAAAATTATTAACTGTCTAACAATCAGAACATTTTTGCCAACAATTTCAGTTTTTTCCAGTCTTTGAGTGTTAACTGGTCATACCAAATGACATAGCTACAAGATGATTGTTGTTGGAAATAAAGCACAATATAAAAATGATGATCAACCACTCGCTTAAGTCGCATGTGCTGTACACCTTGATCGGTTGGCCGAATAGACCAATCATCTATCGAAAATGCTTCAAAATAATGCAGTGTAGCGCGCTTCAATTGCAGCCAAAATGAAAATAGCAGCATAATCAAAATAAGCACTGCCAACCACACAGGCAATAAAACCGAAACTAAATATTGAATCAGAAACAATAGACCGATCTGAAACACAATCGCCACGCGACTGCGTTTCAAATAATATGCGGTGTTAGCCATGAACGTAATGCTTTAATTTAAGAATAAACGTCTTAATTTCAGCACGTGGCGGTTCGCCGACTTCCATAAACCAATCGAGTAAATCAGGGTCTTCTTGTTCAACTAATTCTGCAAATAACGCTTTTTCTTCAGGAGATGCCGCTAAATAATAAGTTCGAACATACGGGTCAAAATACACATCTATTTCTTTTAAACCACGACGTGCACGATAAATCACTTTGCGTTCTTCAAGCGTCATTTCTTCGCTCATTGTATTCCCCTAGACCAAACAGAAGTTCCTTAGTTTAACCGAATCATTGGCGAAGTTTCGAGACATTTCCCATGAATGACCAAATCTACCATTTTTTTTATGGAATTGAGCATTACTCACATTGCCCAAGTCACCACAGATCTTTTAAGTTCAACCTCACAATGATAATTAATGGACATCATAATCATGCAATCTGGAGCTATTCGCCCACTGACCCACATGTTACCAAGACAACTGTTCAATTCGGAACACGAAGCATTCCGTGACATGGTGCGCAAGTTTTATACTCAAGAGGTTGTACCAAATACTGAAAAATATGAACAACAACAACATGTTGATCGAGATTTATGGAATAAAGCCGGTCAACTGGGCCTACTCTGTGCCACCATGCCCGAAGCTTATGGTGGTTCTGGTGTTGATCGTCTATACAGCATGATCCTGATTGAAGAACAAGCCTATGCAATGGACTCCGCAACAGGATTCTCTCTGCATTCTGATATTGTTGCCAATTACGTAAACAACTTTGGTAATGAAGCACAAAAGCAGCACTGGTTACCCAAAATGGCATCAGGTGAAGTGATCACTGCCATTGCAATGACCGAACCCAGCACAGGTTCAGACCTACAAGCCATCAAGACGACTGCCGTCCTCGAGGGGGATGAATATGTTATTAATGGTTCCAAAATTTTTATCACCAATGGTTATCTCTGTGATATGGCCATTGTGGTCTGTAAAACAGGACACAGCGACAAAGGTTCTGCCAATCTCTCACTCATTATGGTCGAAGCCAACCGTGTCGGTTTCAGCAAAGGCAAACCACTGAATAAAATCGGCATGAAAGGTCAAGACACCTGCGAGTTGTTCTTTGATGACGTGCGTGTACCTAAGCAAAATCTACTTGGAGCCGAGGGAATGGGCTTTATGATGCTGATGAAAGAATTGGCATGGGAGCGCATGCTAGTGGCAATTATCTGCCAAGCTGGTGCCGAGGCAGCATTTGCACATACCGTACAATACACGAAAGAACGTCAAGCTTTTGGCAAGCACATTTCTGATTTTCAAAATACTCGCTTTAAGTTAGCTGAACTCCGCACCGAAATTGATTTTTGTCGTGTTTATCTTGATCGCTGTATGCAACTACAACTTGCAGAGCAATTAGCTGTCGATGCCGCAGCAGCAGCCAAATACAAAATCTCAGAAATGTTTTCTAAAGTGGTCGATGAATGCTTACAACTGCATGGTGGTTACGGCTACATGCTGGAGTATCCAATTGCGCGCGCATATATCGATAACCGTGCCAATCGCATTTATGCAGGCACCAATGAAATTATGAAAGAACTCATTTCACGTACCTTATAAAATCTAAGAATCATAAAAAAGGAGCTTAATGCTCCTTTTTCATTACTTCTTAGCTCAAGAAACCAATTTAGGCTTGCGTTGATCATGCGGTAATGCTTTCTTAAACTTTAATACAGCATCTTCAAAGGTTGCATGTTTCAATGCCTTACGATCAGCCAAATAATTATTGGTGACTTTCCATGGTGCATGCTTGCCTTGTTTTGGCATCACATTGGCAGCGCGGGCAATATAACCTGACGTTAAACTTCCCATCACCGTGTCTTCCAACAGTTCAGTTGGATCACTTTGCGGAATCACCTGTACATAACCTTTTTGATCCATATAGTTAATCAAACGACAAATATAGTCAGCCGCAATATCCACCTTTAATGTCCATGACGCATTAATATAACCAATAATCATCGCCATATTCGGGACATCACTCACCATCACACCTTGATAAAGCATATGCTTTGAGGTATCAATAGGCTGACCATCTAAAGTTGCCTTTAAGCCCCCTAAAATTTGAATATCTAGGCCTGTCGCTGAAATAATAATATCAGCGTCGAGATGTTTACCTGACTTTAACAAGACGCCTGTTTCTGTGAATCGTTCAATTAAATCTGTCTCTACACTGGCTTGACCAGAGCGTAAAATTTTAAACAGATCACCATCAGGCACCACACATAAACGCTGATCCCAAGGATTATAACTTGGGGTAAAGTGTTTCATATCCACTTTACCTTTCAATTGTAACTCAATTGATTTTAATAGGAATTTACGCAAGAGTTTCGGTTGCTTTTGTGCCAATGCATAGATACCACGTTGCATCCCGATATTACGTGCACGGGTCAGTTTATATGCAAGATCTTCAGGTAAAATTTTACGCATTTTATCGTAAATAAAATCCATCGAAGGAACCGAAGCAATATAAGTCGGTGAACGTTGCAACATGGTCACATGTGCTGCCCCACCTTTTGCCATAGCGGGCACTAAAGTAATCGCGGTAGCGCCACTACCAATGATAAGCACCTTTTTCCCACGATAATCTAAATTTTCTGGCCACTGCTGCGGATGGATAAACTCGCCTTTAAATTCTGGCTGATTCGGGAATTTAGGTTGATAACCATGATCATAATTATAATAACCCGTACAGCCTAGAATAAAGTTTGCTACCCAAGTCTGTTTCTTTTGCTTATGATCTTCAATTTCCACCACCCATTTTTGAATAGTCGAATCATAATTCGCAGAAACGACATTGTGTTTAAAATGAATTTTAGAAGCAAGTTGATATTCTTCTACAACTTCCGTTAAATAACCTTTGATTGCCGCGCCATCCGCCAATACACTTGATTGCTGCCATGGCTTGAAATTATAACCAAAGGTGGACATATCTGAATCCGAACGAATCCCAGGATATTTAAACAAATCCCATGTGCCACCAATACTCTCTCTACGCTCGATAATTTCATAAGAACGATTTGGATTATTCTTAGATAAATGTGCAGCTAAACCAATCCCTGAAATACCTGCTCCAATAATCAATATATCAATTTGCTTTTCCATGTTGTTTTTATAACCTGACTGATAATTCTATTTTATTAAAACACAAATTTGACAATGATCAATGTCAAGTTGAGTAAATTCAGATAAAAATCATGTCATTTCAGGACAAAAGTAAATATTGTCAAACAAAAGACAATAAAAAAGGTCGGTTAAAAACCGACCTTTTTTTAAGAACAACTGAGTTATCCTGCGAAATTAGTTAACTTCGCGATCTACTAGTTCAACGTAAGCCATCGGTGCAGCATCACCCGCACGGAAGCCCGCTTTAAGAACACGTAGATAACCGCCGTTACGCTCTTTGTAACGAGGGCCAAGAATGGTAAATAATTTACCAACAGTTGCTGCTGAACGAGTACGAGCAAACGCCAAACGACGGTTTGCAACAGTATCGTTTTTAGCTAAAGTGATTAAAGGCTCAGCTACACGACGTAACTCTTTTGCTTTAGGCACAGTTGTTTTGATCAACTCGTGCTCAAACAAAGAGTTAGCCATGTTTTGAAACATCGCTTTACGATGACTGCTTGTACGGCCTAATTTCACACCACTATTACGATGACGCATGGTGATAGTCCTACTTAATTAACGGCTACGATAGGCGAAACGATCGTCCATACGGAGACTAGCTGGTGGCCAGTTCTCTAAACGCATGCCGAGCTGTAAGCCCTTAGAAGCCAGAACATCTTTGATCTCAGTAAGCGATTTCTTACCAAGGTTAGGAGTTTTAAGTAACTCAACCTCAGTACGCTGTACAAGATCACCAATGTAGTAAATATTTTCTGCTTTTAAACAATTCGCAGAACGAACAGTAAGCTCTAGATCATCTACTGGACGAAGCAAAATTGGATCAACTTCTTCACGAGGTTCTTGAGCAACAGGAGCTTGATCTTTCTGAAGGTCAACAAAAATTGCAATTTGTTGTTGCAAAATTGTCGCCGCTTTGCGGATTGCTTCTTCAGGATCAACTGTACCGTTGGTTTCAAGATCAATGATCAGTTTATCAAGATCAGTACGTTGTTCTACACGCGCATTTTCTACGATGTAAGACACACGTTTGATTGGGCTATAAGATGCATCTAACTGTAAACGACCCACTGGGCGAGTTTCGCCTTCTGGGAAACGTGAGTCAGAAGTCTCATAACCACGACCTTGAGCAACTTTCAGGCGCATTTTTAATGAGCCTGAAGCACTTAAAGTACCGATCAAATGTTCAGGGTTAACCACTTCAACATTATGAGGTAAACGAAGGTCAGCGGCAGTAACGTCACCAGGACCTTGTTTCTCTAATGTCAAATAAGCTTCATTTTGATCGAACAGCTTAATAGACAATCCTTTTAGGTTCAGCAAGAGCTCGACGATGTCCTGCTGCAAGCCTTCCAAAGTACTGTACTCGTGCTCAACACCTTCAATTTCAACTTCAACCACAGCAGCGCCAGGTAAAGAAGAAAGAAGGATGCGACGTAAAGCATTGCCCAGAGTATGACCAAAGCCACGCTCTAAGGGTTCTAGAATAACTTTTGCCGAGGTCCCGCTAACCGCTTCGACCTTGATCGCTTGCGGAGTTAGAAACTCATTTGCAGTACGCGTCATTATTGCTACCTCAAGGATTATTTAGAATACAATTCTACAATCAAGCTTTCGTTGATTTCAGCAGGTAAATCAGAACGATCTGGTGCAGCTTTAAATGTACCTTCCAACTTAGAATGATCAATTTCCATCCAAGAAGGAATACCACGTTGAGCAGCTAATTCAACTGCATTTTTAATACGCAATTGTTGCTTAGCACCTTCGTGAACTGCAATCACGTCACCAGCTTTAACTTGGATAGACGCAATGTTAACACGACGACCATTTAAAGTGATAGAACGGTGAGATACAAGCTGACGAGCTTCTGCACGTGTAGAACCAAAACCCATGCGATAAACAACGTTATCTAGGCGGCTTTCAAGCAATTTCAACAAGTTTTCACCTGTTGCGCCTTTAACACGAGCAGCTTCTTTATAGTAGTTACTAAATTGACGCTCTAAAACACCGTACATACGACGTACTTTTTGTTTTTCACGTAATTGTAGTGAATACTCAGATTGTTTTGCACGGCTTTGACCATGTTGGCCAGGAGCTTTAGCATGTTTTTTAGTCTTAACGTCAAATGGTTTAACGCCAGATTTTAATTGCAGGTCTGTCCCTTCGCGGCGAGAGAGTTTGCATTTTGGACCAATATAACGAGCCATGAATGTTTCTCCTTACACGCGACGTTTTTTAGGTGGACGGCAACCGTTGTGCGGGATTGGCGTCACATCGGTAATGCTGTTAATTTTATAACCCACTGCACCTAAAGCACGAACCGCAGATTCACGACCAGGACCAGGACCTTTTACAAGGACGTCCAAGTTTTTCAAACCGTAATCTAAAGCAGCTTTACCAGCAACTTCAGCAGCTACCTGAGCAGCAAACGGAGTTGATTTACGTGATCCACGGAAGCCTTGTCCACCTGAAGTAGCCCAAGCCAATGCATTACCTTGACGATCAGTGATCGTTACAATGGTGTTATTAAAAGAAGCGTGAATGTGTGCAACACCTTCAGAGACGGTACGAGTGACCTTCTTGCGTGCGCGAGTATCTTTAGCCATCTTTTAGCTTCCAGAAATCTTATTTCTTAATAGGTTTGCGCGGACCTTTACGGGTACGTGCGTTAGTTTTGGTGCGTTGTCCGCGGACAGGCAAGCTGCGACGATGACGAAGACCGCGGTAGCAGCCTAAATCCATTAAACGTTTAATGTTCATGGAAATTTCGCGACGTAAATCACCTTCGGTCGGAACCTTAGTAACTTCTGCACGAATCGCATCAAGCTGAGCATCATCTAATTCACGAATCTTAGTCGTTGGAGCGATACCTACAGCAGCTAAGATGTTCTTAGCAGTGTGGCGACCAATACCAAAGATATACGTGAGAGAGATAACAGCATGCTTGTTATCCGGAATGTTTACACCGGCAATACGAGCCATTCAATTTTCTCCAAAAAGGCAGTAGAGATAATCAACCGCCCCACAAAAATCTTGAGGGGCGGATAATAACCTAATTAGCCTACTGAAATCAACAGGTCTTGATCAGATTAACCTTGACGCTGCTTATGACGAGGTTCTGCGCTGCAAATTACGCGAATAACCCCATTACGACGGATAACTTTACAGCTACCACAAATTTTCTTTACAGAAGCTTGTACTTTCATGATGAAACCTCTAAGTGCGCTTATCCCTTCGGATGAGCAGTCGTTTTTCTCATTAACTTTTGATTATCATATTGATGAGATGTGAGATGTGCTTGCAATTGCGCCATGAAATCCATAACAACAACGACTACGATCAGCAAAGATGTACCACCCAGATAGAATGGAATACCAAAAGAACTTTGCAAAATCATTGGCATTAAACACACAATCGTAATATAAATCGCACCAATAAACGTCAAACGATTGAGAATATGATCTAAATAACGAGCAGTTTGCTCACCTGGGCGAATACCAGGCACATAAGCTCCGCTGCGTTTTAAGTTTTCCGATACTTCTTTCGGGCTAAATACGAGCGCCGTATAAAAATAACAGAAAAAGATAATTAACGCACCAAAGAGCACCAAATACAACGGCTGTCCAGGCGACAATAAAAGAGCCAAATCTTGAAGACTACGTTTGATTATTCCTGCACTCGGATCTGAGCTTCCCACCCACTGCCCCAAACTCGCTGGGAACAAGAGTAAAGAGCTTGCAAAGATCGCTGGAATTACACCTGCCATATTAATTTTTAATGGCAAATGTGTCTGCTGTGCAGTAAATACACGACGACCTTGTTGTTTTTGAGCATAGTTTACTGGAATACGACGCTGCGCTTTCTCAATAAACACAATTGCTGCCAAAACACCTAGAGACAATAAGCCAAAAATAACCAAGCCAATCAGACTTGTTTGACCATTATCTACTGATGAGATTGATTGCATAATTAAATTCGGCAATCCAGCAACAATACCCGCGAAAATGATCATGGAAATACCATTACCCACTCCGCGTTCGGTAATTTGTTCACCCAACCACATTAAGAACATAGTACCTGCAACCAATGAGGTTACAGCAGGAACATAAAAGGCTAAACCAGCTGACAAGGTAATCCCTTGACTGATCAAACCTGCACACATTCCAGTTGCTTGGACTAAAGCTAAAAGCAACGTACCTTGACGTGTATATTGATTAATCTTGCGCTTCCCTTGCTCTCCCTCTTTTTTCAAAGCTTCGAGTGATGGAATCACAGTCGACATTAACTGCACAATAATTGATGCAGAAATATACGGCATAATCCCCAAGGCAAGAATTGACATTCTTTCTAAGGCACCACCTGAAAACATATTAAACAAACCAAGGATTGTGCCCTGGTTTGCATTAAAAAGGTTTTCAAGTGCAGCATTATTAATGCCCGGTACTGGAATATGCGCTCCTAGTCGAAAAACCAACAATGCACCGAAGAGAAACATCATTCGGCGAATAATTTCACGATATTTCACGTAAAACGGTTGGCCTTTCATCATGTGAACATGACCTGAAGAACTAGGAGACATAGACACTCGCGATTACTCCTCGACTTTGCCGCCAGCAGCTTCAACAGCAGCTTTAGCGCCTTTAGTCAATGCAACACCTTGTACAGTGAATGCACGAGTAATTTCACCAGAAAGTACGATACGAGCACGAAGCATATCTTTACGTACAACATTCGCCGCTTTTAAAGTTTCAAGTGAAACAATATCACCTTCAACTTTAGCAAGCTCTGATAAACGTACTTCAGCAGTTTTTAAAGCGATTTGGCTAGTGAAACCGAATTTAGGTAAACGACGATATAACGCAGTTTGACCGCCTTCAAAGCCTGGACGAGTACCACCACTTTTACGTGAGTTTTGACCTTTGATACCACGACCACCAGTCTTACCAACGCCAGAGCCAATACCACGACCTAGACGAAGATTATCACGCTTCGCACCTTCTGCAGGTGCAAGTTCATTTAAACGCAGAGTCATGGCTTATTCCTCTACACTAACCATATAGTAGACTTTGTTGATCATACCGCGGTTAGAAGGCGTATCTTGCACTTCTACAGTATGACCAATACGACGCAGACCTAAACCTTGTAAACAAAGCTTGTGATTTTTCAAGCGATGAGAAGAGGATTTAGTCTGGGTAACTTTAATCGTTTTCATGATTGATTACCCTTGAATTTGTTCTACAGAAAGACCACGTTTAGCAGCTACTTTCTCTGGAGAAGTCATATCACGCAAACCTTTGAAAGTTGCGTTTACAACGTTCGCAGCATTTGTAGAACCGTAACATTTAGCAAGTACGTTATGTACGCCTGCAGCTTCAAGAACGGCACGCATAGCGCCACCAGCAATTACGCCAGTACCTTCAGAAGCAGGTTGCATGTACACACGGCTTGCACCATGACGTGCATTCACAGGGTGTTGTAAAGTAGTACCAGCAAGGTCTACAGTAATCATGTTACGACGTGCAGCTTCAAGTGCTTTAGAAATCGCAGCTGGAACTTCACGCGCTTTACCACGACCAAAACCTACACGACCGTTACCATCGCCCACAACAGTTAGTGCTGTGAAAGAGAAGATACGACCACCCTTAACAACTTTGGCTACACGATCAACGGCAACCAGCTTTTCAACAAGACCTTCGTTTTGTTCAACTTTAGCCATGATTAGAACTCCAAGCCGTTTTCACGAGCAGCATCAGCCAAGGCTTTGATACGACCATGATATTTAAAACCAGAACGGTCAAATGCAACTTTAGTAATACCAGCTGCTTTAGCACGTTCTGCGATTAAAGCACCTACTTTAGTCGCTGCTTCAATATTACCAGTTGCACCAGCACGTAAAGTAGCATCTAAAGTTGAAGCTTGCGCTAAAACTTTGCCACCATCTGCTGAGATAACTTGAGCATAGATGTGACGCGGAGTGCGGTTTACACACAAACGAGTCGCACCCAATGCACGAATGTGCAAGCGTGTGCTTTTCGCACGACGCAAACGGGATTGTTTCTTTTCGTTCATAAGAACCTCGCGCCTTATTTCTTCTTAGCTTCTTTACGAAGTACAACTTCATCAGAATAACGAACACCTTTACCTTTATAAGGCTCTGGCGGACGGTAACCACGGATATCTGCAGCAACTTGACCTAAACGTGCTTTATCAGCAGATTTAAGGACAATTTCAGTTGCAGTAGGAGTTTCAGCAGTTACACCTTCAGGAAGCGTATAGTCGATCGGGTGAGAGAAACCAAGGTTAAGGTTAACAATGTTACCCTTAACCGCAGCTTTGTAACCAACACCGATAAGTTGCAACTTACGTTCAAAGCCTTCACTAACACCTTTTACAAGGTTGTTAAGAACAGCGCGAGCAGTACCAGCTTGCATCCAAGCGTCTTTCGACTCAGCTTTTGGAGCAACAGCTACAATACCGTCTTCCTGTTTAAGCTCGACCAGCGCATGCAGGTTGAAAGACAATGTACCTTTACTGCCTTTCACTTCGACCTGCCGGCCGTTCTGAGTAACTGTAACACCGTTAGGCACAGTTACTGGGGCTTTAGCCACACGAGACATGAGGAATCACCTATTAAGAAACAAAAGCAACAACTTCACCACCAACGCCTGCAGCACGTGCAGCGCGATCAGTCATGATGCCTTTGCTTGTAGAAACAATTGCAATACCTAAACCTTGCTTAACGCTCGGAAGTGCATCTTTACCGCGATACTGACGTAGACCAGGACGGCTTACGCGTTTCACAGTTTCGATAACTGGTTTGCCTTCGAAATATTTTAAAGTGATGGTCAAAGTAGCTTTGCCTTCAACTTCAGCAACTTCTACATTTGAAACATAACCTTCTTGTTGAAGTACGTTTGCAATTGCAACCTTCAACTTAGAATTAGGCATAGAAACAGATTGTTTCTTTGCCATTTGTGCGTTACGAACACGAGTTAACATGTCGGCAACGGTATCTTGCATACTCATTTCTAGTCGCTCCTTACCAGCTTGCCTTAACAACGCCCGGTACATCACCTTGCATTACTGTGTCACGTAATTTGTTACGGCTTAAACCGAACTTACGGAAGTAACCATGAGGACGACCAGTTAAACCACAACGGTTACGAAGACGTACTGGAGATGCATTACGTGGTAATGCTTGTAACTTCATCATCGCTTCGAAACGCTCTTCGTCACTTGCATTTACATTTGCAATCGTAGCTTTTAATTCAGCACGTTTTGCAGCAAATTTAGCAACTGTCTTTTCGCGTTTCAATTCGCGATTAATCATACCTTTCTTAGCCATATCGACCTCTTATTTGAACGGGAAGCCGAATGCACGCATAAGCGCACGGCCTTCGTCATCGGTGCGAGCAGTCGTAGTAACGGTAATATCCATACCACGAATACGATCAATCTTATCAAAATCGATCTCAGGGAACATGATTTGTTCTTTAAGACCCATAGAGTAGTTACCACGACCATCAAATGATTTCGCAGAGAAACCACGGAAGTCACGGATACGAGGGATCGCAATCGAGATCAAACGGTCTAAGAATTCGTACATACGTTCGCCGCGTAAAGTAACTTTACAGCCGATCGGCCAACCATCACGGATTTTGAAACCAGCGATTGATTTGCGAGCTAACGTAAGCACTGGTTTTTGACCAGCAATTGCTTGCATATCAGCAAGAGCACCATCAAGGAGTTTTTTGTCAGCAGCTGCTGCGCCAACACCCATATTGATCGTGATTTTAGTAATGCGAGGGATATCCATCACATTTTTAACGCCTAAAGTCTCTTGTAACTGAGCTTTAAGTTCGTCATTGTAACGCGTTTTAAGTCTGGCCATTGCCTTCTCAACCTATTACTTCGCTACCGCCACTGATTCACCATTTGATTTGTAAACGCGAGTTTTCACGCCTTCAGTCACTTGGTAACCAACACGGTCAGCCTTTTGGGTTGTAGCATTAAAAATTGCCACGTTAGAAATATGAAGCGAAGCTTCTTGTGTAACAATAGCGCCTTCAGCACCTGTTGCACGGTTCGGCTTTTGATGCTTCTTAACCAAGTTAAGGCCTTCAACCATAACACGGTCATTAGAAACAGACAGAACAGTACCCTGTTTGCCTTTTTCTTTACCTGCGATCACAATTACTTGATCGCCTTTTTTAATCTTAGCCATGAGTGCCTCTTATAGAACTTCAGGAGCCAATGAAATGATTTTCATGAACTGTTCAGTACGAAGTTCACGAGTCACTGGTCCGAAAATACGAGTTGCAATCGGCGCTTTGTTGTTGTTCAAAATAACAGCTGCGTTATCGTCGAAACGAATCACTGAACCATCTGGACGACGGATGCCGAATTTTGTACGTACAACCACAGCATTCATCACGTCACCTTTTTTAACACGTGCGCGAGGAATAGCTTCTTTTACAGTAACTTTAATAATATCGCCAACTGAAGCATAACGACGATGCGAACCACCAAGTACTTTAATACATTGTACGCGGCGAGCACCACTGTTGTCTGCTACGTCGAGCATAGTTTCGGTTTGAATCATTGCCCTACTCCAAAACCGTGCATCACCGGTCGCAATTTCGAAAGGCTCAAAGAGTACTCGAAATTGACCGATGATGCAAGAACGTTTAATTACTCAGCAGCAGCTTCAACAACTTCAACTAAAGTCCAAGACTTAGTTTTAGAAATTGGGCGGCTTTCTTTGATTGTCACAACGTCGCCTAATTTAGCAGTGTTGTTCTCATCATGAGCATGTAATTTAGTTGAACGGCGGATTGATTTGCCATACAACGGGTGTTGAACACGACGTTCGATAAGCACAACAATAGACTTGTCCATTTTGTCGCTTACTACTTTGCCAGTTAACGTGCGGACTGTTTTTTCACTCATTGTCCGTTCCCCTGTTTTTCGGTAAGGAGGGTCTTAATACGAGCAATAGTTTTACGAGTAAGCGCAACTTCGTGCGATTTACCCAATTGACCAGTTGCTTTAGCCATACGAAGACGGAATTGGTTAAGCTGTTGCTCATCAAGCAAAGCTGTCAACTCTTCTACCGATTTTTCACGTAGATCTTTAGTTTTCATTACATTACCGTCCGAGTCACGATAGTGGTTTTAAACGGAAGCTTAGCAGCAGCAAGCGTAAATGCTTCACGCGCCAATTCTTCGTTCACACCTTCCATTTCGTACAGGATCTTACCTGGTTTGATTTCACAAACCCAGTACTCCACATTACCTTTACCGTTACCCATACGAACTTCTAATGGCTTTTCAGTAATTGGTTTGTCTGGGAATACACGAATAAAGATCTTACCACCACGCTTAACACGACGGCTAATGGTACGACGCGCAGCTTCAATTTGACGTGAAGTCATACGACCACGTTCAGTTGCTTTAAGCGCGATTGAACCAAATGATACTGTACTACCACGGTGCGCTAGACCAGTGTTACGGCCTTTTTGCACTTTACGGAATTTGGTACGTTTAGGTAGCAACATGGATTATTCTCCCTTGTCAGCAGCACGGTCATTACGACGTCCACGACGTTGCTCTTGACCTTCACCACGACCACGACCGCGTTTAGCTGGACGTTCTTCAGCTGGAGCTGGGTTCATGACTTGTTTCATGCCACCCAAGATCTCACCACGGAAGATCCACACTTTAACACCAATCGTACCGTAAGTCGTTTCAGCACGCATAGTTGAGTAGTCGATGTCCGCACGAAGTGTATGCAAAGGCACACGACCTTCACGATACCATTCTGTACGAGCAATCTCTGCACCACCTAAACGGCCAGAAACTTCAACTTTGATACCTTTAGCACCAGCACGCATCGTGTTTTGAACCGCACGCTTCATAGCACGACGGAACATAACACGCTTTTCTAATTGAGAAGCAATTGCTTCAGCAACTAAACGAGCGTCTAAGTCTGGGCGATCGATTTCGTTGATGCTTACTTGCGCTGGAATACCCATAATTTGAGTAAGTTCACGCTGTAATTTCTCAATGTCTTCGCCTTTTTTACCGATCACGATACCAGGACGTGCAGTGCTAATCGTTACTTTAGCAGCGCCCGTAGGACGTTCGATAAGAATATTGCTGATCATTGCATTCTTAAGTTTTTTAGTTAAAAACTCACGAACTTGAAGATCTTTAAGCAAATATTCAGCGTATTGTTTCGGACTCGCATACCAGTTGGCGTTATGACGTTTTACAACACCAAGGCGGATACCGATTGGATGAACCTTCTGACCCATATCAAACCCCTACCTTAACGGTAATGTGACAAGTACGCTTAGTAATACGATCTGCACGACCTTTAGCACGTGGCATAATACGTTTAAGGCTAGTGCCTTCATCAACGTAAATCGTAGTTACCTTAAGGTCGTCTACATCTAAACTGTTATTGTGTTCAGCGTTTGCAATTGCAGATTCCAATGCTTTTTTAACCAAAACTGCAGCTTTTTTGTTGCTGAAGTTAAGAATATTAAGCGCGTGAGCAACAGATTTGCCACGGATTAGGTCTGCAACCAAACGAGTTTTTTGTGCCGAGATAGCGGCACCGCGTAATTTAGCAGTAACTTCCATCATAGCACCTTAACGTTTAGATTTCTTGTCAACACCGTGACCGCGATAGGTACGAGTTGGCGCGAATTCACCAAGTTTGTGACCAACCATATGTTCAGATACGATTACTGGAACATGGTTACGGCCATTATGTACAGAGATTGTTAAACCAACAAAATCCGGGAGGATCATCGAACGACGTGACCAAGTCTTGATCGGCTTACGATTGTTAGCAGCAACAGCAGCTTCAACCTTAGCGAACAAGTGCGCATCGACGAATGGACCTTTTTTCAATGAACGAGGCATTAGTCAGATTCCTTTACTTGACGCGACGATCGCGAATAATCATCTTAGTCGTACGCTTGTTGGTACGTGTCTTGTACCCTTTAGCTTTTTGACCCCATGGGCTTACAGGTTGAATACCTTTGTTACGCCCTTCACCACCACCGTGTGGGTGATCTACTGGGTTCATCGCCATACCACGAACGGTAGGACGAACGCCACGCCAGCGTGCTGCACCTGCTTTACCAAGTGAGCGAAGGTTGCTTTCTTGGTTAGAAACTTCACCAAGAACTGCACGGCACTCAACGTGAATTTTACGCATTTCACCAGAACGTAAACGAACGATGGCGTAAGAACCGTCACGACCCAACAACTGAACTGAAGTACCAGCAGAACGAGCTAATTGCGCGCCTTTACCGATTTTAAGTTCGATGTTGTGAAGAGTAGAACCGATTGGCATGTTGCGAAGCGGTAAGCAGTTACCTGGACGAATTGGAGCATCGTTACCAGATTGAACTTTATCGCCAGCGCGAAGGCCTTTAGGCGCGATGATGTAGCGACGCTCACCATCAGCATACAATACAAGTGCAATGTGTGCTGTACGGTTAGGATCGTATTCAATACGCTCTACAGTCGCAGGAATGCCATCTTTGTTACGTTTAAAGTCAACAAGACGGTAGTGCTGCTTGTGACCGCCACCAACGTGACGAGTCGTGATGTGACCGTTGTTGTTACGACCACCAGTACGTTTTTTAGCTTCAACCAACGGAGCATAAGGCGCGCCTTTGTGAAGATGGTCGTGAACGACTTTCTCTACAAAGCGACGTCCAGGAGACGTTGGCTTACATTTTTGAATTGGCATAATTCTCGTCCTTATTCCGCTGTGCTTTCAGCGGTATCGCCCAAGTCAGCCATTTCAACATCTTGGCCAGCTTTCAGGGTGACGTATGCTTTTTTAACATCAGAACGGCGTCCTAATGTTTTACCAAAGCGTTTAGACTTACCTTTAGTGATCGTTGTGTTAACTTTAACAACCTGAACACCAAAGAGTTGTTCAACTGCTTTTTTGATTTCAAGTTTATTTGCATCAAGTGCAACTTTAAAAACTTGAACACCAGCAGTCTCACCTAAAACTTGTGCTTTTTCTGAGAATACAGGTCCTTGTAGGACTTGATAGATACGTTCGTTGTTCATCCGAGTTCTACCTCAATTTTCTTAGCAGCAGCAACAGACATAACAACTTTATCGAACGCAATCAAGCTAACAGGATCGATTGCAGTAGCATCAACCACATCAACGTGTGGAATGTTGCGCGCTGCTAAATATAGATTCTCATCTACAGCATCAGTAACGATCAATGCGCGAGTAGCATTCAAGTCGTTAAGTTTCGCAAGCAATTCTTTAGTTTTTGGAGCTGCAACAGCAATCTCTTCAACCAATACAAGACGATCTTGGCGAACGAGTTCAGCTAAGATACATTGCATTGCACCGCGATACATTTTGCGGTTAACTTTTTGAGACCAATCTTGTGGACGAGCAGCAAAAGTTTTACCACCACCAACCCAGATTGGGCTACGAATAGAACCGGCACGAGCGCGACCAGTACCTTTTTGACGGAATGGCTTTTTACCACCGCCAGATACGTCAGCACGTGATTTCTGAGCTTTCGAACCTTGACGACCACCAGCTAAGTAAGCTGTAACAACTTGGTGTACAAGTGCTTCGTTAAATTCACGACCGAAAGCAACTTCAGATAATTCAACAGCAGAGCCGGAAACAGTTTTTAAATTCACGTTATTTCCCCTCAGGCCTTGATCGTAGGACGAACGGTAACGTCGCCACCAGTAGCACCAGGAATCGCACCTTTAACAACTAGAACTGAACGTTCTGTGTCGATAGCAACGATCTCAAGACCCTGTGTAGTTACGCGTTCAGCACCTAAATGGCCAGCCATTTTTTTGCCTTTGAATACGCGACCAGGAGTCTGGTTTTGACCAGTAGAACCTAAAACACGGTGAGAAAGTGAGTTACCGTGAGTAGCATCTTGGGTACGGAAGTTCCAACGCTTAACACCACCTTGGAAACCTTTACCTTTAGACGTACCAGTAACGTCAACGATTTGACCAACTGTGAACAAATCAACAGTTAGAACACCACCAACTTCACGACCTTCAAGATCAGCTTCTGTAGCGCGGAATTCTTGAACTAGACGACCAGCAGCAACACCCGCTTTCGCAAAGTGACCTTTCTGAGCGTTAGTTACGCGAGATTCGCGACGTTCACCAGTAGTGATTTGAATCGCTTGATAACCATCAGTTTCAAGCGTTTTGATTTGAGTGATGCGGTTAGGATCAACCTCAATCACTGTTACAGGCACAGAAACACCAGCATCTGTAAAGATACGGGTCATACCGCACTTGCGACCGACTAAACCAATAGCCATGTGCATAACCTCTAAAAAAGCGGCCTAATTAACTTAAAAGCGTTAATTAACCGAAAGTCTTAACCCAAAGCGATCTGAACATCAACACCAGCAGCAAGATCTAACTTCATCAATGCATCAACAGTTTTATCTGTAGGTTGAACGATGTCGATCAAACGTTTGTAAGTGCGGATCTCATATTGGTCACGCGCATCTTTGTTAACGTGTGGTGATGTTAAAACGTTAAAACGCTCGATACGAGTAGGCATCGGGATTGGACCACAAACTTGTGCGCCAGTACGTTTTGCTGTTTCTACGATCTCTTGAGCAGATTGATCAATTAAACGGTGATCAAAAGACTTCAAACGGATACGAATTCTCTGGTTAGACATACCAGTTAACTCCAAGCCAAATATATAAAGAATCACCCTTGACGCATCTCACCCCACTAAATAAGGTAAGTGTCAAGAGCAGTGAAATATCACTAAGGTCATGATCGATGCCACGACTGTCACGATGTTAACTACTTTCTTCGCAGTTAACCCCCTTTCATTAAAGGGTCGCCCATTATAGCCATTGTTTAACGCTTAAGCAAATCCATTTTCCTTTTTTTTCAAATTCCCATGATTTTCCATTGTTTACTATTTAACCGTTACGCTGTTTTTTGCAAGACATACTCAATGGCTTGATTGAGCAACTGATTCCCTTGTAAAAAATGTGCTTTCTGCGAATGTTTCAATTCACTTTCAGTTTGCACAAAGGCACCTGAAAAGTGAGCCAGTTCATCATCATTTTCTAAAAATAAACTCAGTGTTTCTGGCGTGATTTCGGGATGAAACTGAAAGCCCAATACATTCTTTCCAATCTGGTACATTTGATTGCGACATACATCATTTTCTGCCAAATGAATCGCGCCTTTCGGAATTTCAAAGGTCTCACTGTGCCACTGCATGACATTAAAATGCTCAGGCAACTCAAAACAATCTTGGGGTACATGTTGTACTTTACGTACCGTCGTCCAACCCAGTTCCTGCATGCCACTCTTACTGACCGCAGCACCCAAAGCATTCGCGATCAATTGCCCACCCAAGCACAGACCAATAGCAGGTTTACCCAATGCCAAATAACGTCTGAGCCAGCGCTTTTCGATTTTTAACCATGGATAATTTACTTCATCATTTACACTCATGGTTCCTCCCATGATGATGAGAAGATCTACTTCTTCAATTTGCGGTAAAGCCTCAATTTCCAGAGGTAAATCCACAGGTAAGGCAAAAAATTCTGTGGCTGTAATTTGTGCCTGATGCGCTTTTAAAAACTCATAACAACTACCGAACCCTTCACCAGCAATATGCTGAAAATAATGTACTTTTAAATGCGACTTCATGCGCTGTAACCTATTGTTGTAGCTTTGCTTAGATTTAGCAAAATTGAAGCCAACTTTTGATTTGGTTGCTTGTTTTTACAGTTCTTCCTAATTCGGTAGCGAAAATTGACATATTCTCTTAATCTAGGTTCCATCCTACGCTTTACATGAGTCACATCTTGAACAAGAAACCTCAAACTGCGCTAATTCATGCACCAAGAAAAGCACCACAGTATATTTCCAGCGTTCAACCTCCCTTGTTTCGTGCATCCACCATTATCTTTGAGAATACCGATGCACTATTTAATCGCCACTGGACTGACCCGTATGACTATAGTTATGGTACACATGGCACACCAACGACATTTACCCTCGCAGACCAGATTGCTCAAATTGAAGGTGGGGAATATTGTTTATTGGCACCCAGTGGACTTTCTGCAATTAATTTAGTCAATTCCGCTTTACTCGCGCAAGGTGATGAAGTCTGGGTACCCGATAATGTCTATGGTCCTAATATGGAGCATCTGCGCAATCTGGAAAAACGCTACGGCATTCAAGTGCGAGTTTACAATCCTATAGATGTTACAAGTTTTACCCCATCCCACCATGCCAAACTTCTTTGGCTCGAAGCCGCAGGATCCGTCACCTTAGAATTCCCTGATTTAGTCGGCTTGGTTCAAAAAGCGCAAGCTCAACAGATTTTGACCGTATTGGATAATACTTGGGGGGCAGGCCTAGCCTTTAATCCTTTTGATTTTGCCGATGAGCACTTAGCCGTAGATGTCAGTGTACATGCCTTGACCAAATATCCGAGTGGTGGTGGTGATATTTTGATGGGCTCTGTGGTGACACGCAATCAGCAACTACATCATCAATTATTCCGTATGCATGCCATACAAGGTATTGCCGTTTCTGGCGATGACACCGCCCAGATTCAGCGTAGCTTGGCTCACATGTCCATACGTTACGAACAACAAGCGAAATCAGCCTTAAAACTACTCGAATGGTTAAAACAACAACCGCAATTTAGTCAAGTCTTACATCCGAGTGATCCTGATGCTGCAGGGCATGCACACTGGAAACAAGTCTGCCTAACAGGCAAAAGTGCAGGCTTGGTGAGTGTGATTTTTAAACCCGAATATGACTTAAAAGCAGTGCGTGAATTTTGTGATCATCTGAATTTATTTAAGCTCGGATTTAGCTGGGGTGGCCCAATCAGCTTGGTCATGCTGTATGAACTCAACCACATGCGTTCACTGAAAAATACACATTTACAACAAGGTTTATTGGTCCGTTTTTGTATAGGACTAGAAGATGCTGACGATTTAGTCCAAGATATTCAAAACGCATTAAAACAGCTCGAATAAATTCTAAAATAGGTGAAAAATGAGTACACCAATTGTCATTGCAAAAAAAACCACGGATACAACACAAGCTATTGTTTTACATTCTCAATTTGCCAATCGACATGGTTTAATTGCGGGTGCAACGGGAACTGGTAAAACTGTAACCCTAAAGGTATTGGCCGAAAGTTTTTCACGTATTGGTGTACCCGTTTTTCTTGCCGATGCCAAGGGCGATGTTTCTAGTCTAGCTCAAGCCGGCAGTAGCAATCCAAAATTTGATGAACGCATTAAAAACCTAGGAATTGATTCCATTCCCTTTGCTGCCTCGCCTATGGTTTTCTGGGATTTATTTGGTGAGCAAGGACATCCGATTCGCAGCACGGTTTCCGAAATTGGACCACTTTTACTGGCACAAATGTTGAATTTAAACGACACACAGGAAGGGGTTTTATCGGCAGTTTTTCGGATTGCAGATGATCAGGGGCTACTGCTGATTGACTTTAAAGATTTAAAAGCCATGCTCGGTTATGTCAGCGAACATGCCGCAGACTTTAAAGCTGAATACGGCAATCTCTCCCCTGCCAGTCTAGGGGCCATTCAACGCAACTTACTGGCACTGGCCGATCAGGGAGGAGATCAGTTTTTTGGTGAACCTAGTTTGAATATTCTTGATTTTATTCAAACCGATGCCGATGGTCGAGGCTATATCAATTTGCTTGCAGCAGATAAATTGATGAATACCCCGAAGCTGTATGCCACTTTTCTTCTCTGGATGCTCTCTGAGTTATTCGAGCAGTTACCTGAAGTTGGCGACATGGATAAACCGAAACTGGTGTTCTTCTTTGATGAAGCTCATTTACTTTTTGACAATGCCAGTGCTGCACTGCAAGAAAAAATTGAACAAGTGGTGCGCTTAATTCGATCCAAAGGCGTCGGGATTTATTTTGTGACCCAGAATCCACTGGATTTACCTGAAACCGTATTAGGACAACTAGGAAATCGGGTACAACATGCATTACGTGCCTTTACCCCTAAAGATCAAAAAGCAGTTAAATCCGCAGCCACAACTTTTCGTGCCAATCCTGAATTTGATGTCGAGCAAGCCATTACCGAACTGGGCGTTGGTGAAGCGCTAATCAGTTGCCTCGATGAACAAGGCATACCACAAATTGTCGAGCGTGGCTGGGTCATGCCTCCCTACTCTGCTTTTAGCCCAATTTCACCCGAAATCCGCAAAGCATTAATGAACAAAAGTATCGTGGCAGGCATATATGAACAAAGTGTAGACCGCGACAGTGCTTACGAGCGCTTACAGCAAAAAGTGGTTGAACGCCAACAGCAAGCTCAAGCAGATATCCTTGCGAAAGAACAAGCTAAACAACAAGAAATCCTTGCCAAACAACAGGCCAAAGAACAAGAACGTATAGCGCGAGAACAACAAAAAGAAGCCGATCGTGCTGCCAAGCAGCGGGAAAAACTTACTGAAGATATTGTGGGAACTTTTGCCAAAAGTGCTGCCCGCAGTTTAGGCGGCTCTACAGGGCAAAAAATTGTGCGTGGTTTACTTGGCTCTTTATTTGGTGGGAAATAGCGTTCCAAGGTGCAGCGCTACCGACATATCAAGATACCCATACCGACCTTAGATTTTCCATCATGTCTATCATCTTTTTTTCGCCAAAAACCTTTAGACTATTTATTCCATAAAAATAATAGGGTTTTGTGTTAAAAATAGATTGCAATTAAAATATTAAATATGTATTTTAAATACATCTTATAAATAACAGCCAAGTGAGATCACATCATGACTCCGCAGCAAATTGAACTTGTAAAAGCCACTGTCCCTGTTCTTCGTGAAAATGGCGTTGCATTAACCGGCTATTTTTATAACCGCATGTTAGGGAATAACCCTGAATTAAAAGAAACCTTTAATATGGGACACCAACGTAGCGGCGCTCAAGCACAAGCACTTGCGGGTGCCGTATTGGCTTATGCAGAAAATATTGAAGACCCTTCCGTTCTTTTGCCTGTGGTTGAATTAATCGCACACAAACATGTCAGCCTGAATATTCAAGCCCCTGACTACAATATTGTGGGCGAAAACTTGCTCCATTCCATCAGTGAAGTCCTTAACATCTCAATGGAAGATCCATTAATTGATGCGTGGGCAGCGGCTTATGGGCAGTTGGCAGATCTATTTATTAGCACTGAAAAAGCCATTTATAATCTGCATCAACAAACACAAGGCAGTTGGTTAGGCTGGCGTAATTTTAAAATTGCCAAGAAAGTGGTAGAAAGTGATGAAATTACCTCTTTCTATCTCGCGCCTGTCGACGGTGGTGCATTACCCAAATATGAAGCAGGTCAATATATTTCAGTTCGCGTATTTGTCGAAGAGTTAGGTTTAAAACAACCTCGCCAATACACTTTATCGACCAGCCCGCAAGCCGACTATTTACGCATTTCGGTAAAACGTGAAGATGAGAAAGGTGATTTAGCGGGTGGTT
The DNA here is from genome assembly GCF_003105055.1 of Acinetobacter sp. AM. NCBI lineage: Bacteria > Pseudomonadati > Pseudomonadota > Gammaproteobacteria > Moraxellales > Moraxellaceae > Acinetobacter > Acinetobacter sp. AM. The sequence goes on from NZ_QETG01000019.1 coordinate 61,121, forward strand.
GGGTATCAAGCACACTGCATGGTTTGGCTGAAGGTGCTGAAATTGAAGTCTCTGCACCAACAGGTAACTTCTATCTGATTGATAGCAGCAAACGCAATGTCTTTATCAGTGGTGGCGTGGGCTTAACCCCAATGATTGCCATGCTTAATCAATTGGTTACACTGGATATGCCACAACCGGTCAGTTTTATTCATGCTTGTCGCAGCAGCCAAGTCCATGCCATGAAACAACATATTCATGAGCAGAAATCAAAATTTCCTCGCCTAACGACATTTACCGCCTACGAATTCCCACATGAAGGCGATGTATTAGGTGATGATTATGATGTGGCTGGGCGCTTAGACTTGGGCACAGTGGATGCAGCATTGTTACCAAAAAATGCCGATTACTACCTATGTGGTCCAATGCCATTTATGGCAGAACAGCATAAAGCCCTCGTCGCTCGCGGCATTAAACCTGAACAAATTCATAGTGAAGCATTTGGTACAGGTGGGGTTCGCATCTAAACCTGCTCTCGCATGCGTACCGTATAAGGCTAGTCTATGTTAGACTAGCCTTATCTATTCATCTCAAAAAAAGATGAGCACAATCATGCAACTAAATAAATTTACCGATTATGCCCTACGCATACTCATGTATATTTCACGACCACGAGACAATGCTTACACCATTGCTGAAATTGCAGCAGACCTTCAGGTATCACAAAACCATTTGGTTAAAATTGTGCACTTTATGGGCAAGCAAAACTGGTTGATCACCACCCGTGGTAAAGGCGGCGGTATACGGCTAAACCCCGATGCGGTCCACCTTAAAGTCGGTGACGCAGTCAGAACCCTACAAGGTGAAAATCAGATTGTGGAATGCAACAATCCTCCGTGTGTACTTAGAAGTCATTGCGGTCTAAAGAGTATTTTAGATCAAGCACTCGATCAATTTTATCAGCATTTAAACCAATACACCTTAGGTGAAGTACTTGCGCGCTCAAATGCTAAAAAGACCAAGACCATTACAAATGGCATTGAACTACTCAACCTATAACATTTTCAAGTTACAAGAGGAAAATTCGCGTGCGTGGGCGACTTCCTTTATACTAGGCACTTGAAAATAAGTGAATGAAGTTGAGTTATGCACCACAGCAGAGGAAAATCAAAAAACAGTAAAATCGCGCAGGCGCCTAAGCAAAAGATCAGCTACGAGAAAAAGCTTGATCCTGTGATTACTGAATATGCTGTACGCGCACTCAACTGGCTACGTAAAGCCGCTTTTTTAATGAGTGCACCCAAGCTCGATATCTGTGTAGAAGATACCGGTTACGAAATTGCTTTTGCTGGACGCTCCAATGCGGGTAAATCCAGTGCAATTAATGCGTTAACCAATCAAAAGCAGTTGGCACGCGCCTCGAAAAAACCAGGGCGTACCCAAATGATCAACTTCTTTAGTTTGGGTAATCCAGATCAACGTCTGGTCGATTTACCAGGCTATGGATATGCAGCCGTTCCTGAAGCCATGAAAATTGTGTGGCAAAAAGAGCTTGAAAATTATCTGATTCATCGTCAAAGCCTACAAGGCTTGGTATTGTTGATGGATATCCGCCATCCTCTACAACATTTTGATGTGATGATGCTGGAATGGGCTTACTCACGTAAACTGTTTGTGCATGTGTTGTTGACCAAATCAGATAAAATGAACCGTGGTCCTGCCAACCAAGCCTTATTAGACGTCAAACAACAATTGAAGAAAATGAAACTCGATTTCTCGATTCAATTGTTCTCCTCATTAAACAAACAAGGTTTAGAAGAGCTTGCCAGTGTTATGGGTGGTCGTCTGAATTTCACCCTTGAACAATCTGCCGAGTTTGACCTAGCGCTTATTCCTGAAGCGGAAGCAGATGATTTAGCCGAAGACAGCATTGAAGAAGATGATGAGAGCGAAGCTTTTGATGCCGAGGAAATTGAAGTAGATACCCCTGAGCAAGCACCGAAACCAGATTAAGTGCTATTCAACCCAATCAATTCTTCATGAATTGACATTGAAATGTCCCGCATTGCTAAACATATTGCGGGACATTTTTTTCATACTGTTTTGAATGCATCAAAAAATGCTTGAGACCGTAGTATGAAACTGTTACAACGCCTGAAAAAAACAAAAAATGGCTCTTCAATTCAATATTGTATTCAACCGCGCAAAGTGAAGTTTGAATGGCAAAATACACCCGTGGACTGGGTGCCAGAACAACCTTTTGTCAGCTATTTTATTAATGAAATTAATATGATTTTACCGGCAGGCGAGTTCTGGTTTTGCCGTCTGTACAATAAAGTCCTATCGCAAATTCAAGATGAAAAACTCAAACAAGATGTACAAGCCTTTATTCGCCAAGAAGCCATGCATGCACAAGCACACAATTCTGCCAACAAAGAATATTTACGCGAACGTCAAATCGACATTCAACGTAATCTGGATCTGATGGATTTCCTGTTTGGAAAACTACTGGCAGACCAACCTCTGGGCTTAAATATTCCCAAACCGCTAGAACATCAATGGGACTTGTTCCGTTTAGGGATTGTTGCCACTGTTGAGCATATGACCTGTGTCTTGGGTAAATATGCACTCTACAATACTGAGTGGCAAAAACGTGGCGCAGATCCTGCCATGCTCGACTTAGTGAAATGGCACGGTGCTGAAGAAATTGAACACCGCACCGTGGCATTCGATTTGTACCACCATTTGGGTGGCAGCTATCTCGCACGTTATTACCTTAGTATTGTAGTGATCGCTGCGGTACTTGGACTATGGGTGGATGGTACAGCACATATCATGCAGCAAGACCCACGCTTTAAATCGATCCGCCCTGCTATCTACAAACCGTGGATTTGGCGTGAATGGTATGCTATTTCTCAACGCAACAATGGTTTGTTGCCAAACCCACTCTGGCTCATCTCCCAACAACTGGGCTACTTAATGCCGTGGTACGACCCTGTACATGAAGCCAAAACTGAAGATGCAATTGCATATCTGAATCAATCGCCTGCGGCCTTGCGTGCCATGCTCAAAATCGCCTAAAACCCGAAAATATCCAAACACTACAAAAAGCAGGCTGAATAGGCCTGCTTTTTCGCTCATTCTAAAACATCATGTTTAGATGTTGAGCTCTCGCCATGCACGCCCATCTTAGTGTACTCACCCTTGCGGTTCATGATCTACAAGCTTCGCTCAATTTTTACTGCCAAGGTCTCGGTTTTAAAAGTAAGGGAATTATCGGTCAAGAATTTGAAAACGGCACGGTCGCCTTTATTGAACTGCAATCAGGTATAAAACTGGCACTTTGGCCGCAACAGAGTTTAAGTCAAGATTCGGGCTTGGCTTTAACGCCATTCTGTCCGACTGGATTTTCGCTAGGACATAATGTTAGTTCAGCAGCCGAAGTCGATGCCATTATGACCCAAGCTGCACAGGCTGGTGCGACCATTACCAAAGCTGCACAAGCCACTTTTTACGGCGGCTACGCAGGCTATTTTCAAGACCCTAATGGACACCTCTGGGAAATTGTCTGGAATCCCTGCTGGGAAAACAGCTAGCTATTTAATTCCGTGACAGCTTCACGGGTATGGCGATCGACCACCACACTAATCATCATATCGCCTTGCACATTGACCACGGTTCGCACCGTATCCAACAAGCGGTCGATTGGCAATAAAATCGCAATCGCCTCTGCGGGTAAACCCACCGATTGCAAAACCATAATCATAGTGACCATCCCAGCACTTGGAATACCTGGCGCTCCCAAAGATGCAATCATTGCGGTTAAGCAGACAATCAGTTGTTGACCTAAACTTAAATCCAAACCAATCAGATTGGCGACAAACAACGCAGCAGCCGCTTCATATAGCGCTGTGCCATCCATGTTCAACTGCGTACCCAGTGGAATCACAAAGCCTGCGGTTGCGGGACTGACTTTGAGATTTTCTTGTGCACATTTCATGGATAGCGGCATGGTGGCTGAACTGGAACTGGTTGCAAATGCGGTAATCAGCGCAGCTCGCGTACCTTTAAAGAACGTCACGGGATCCATCTTGCCAAAAATCCATAACAACAACGGCAACACCACTGCGCCATGAAAAATGGTGGTTCCTGTCACCACCACAGCAAATTCGGCTAAACGGCTCAATACAGAAAGGTCTTCCGTGGCAATCAGCTTGGCGAGTAATGCAAAAATCCCCAATGGGGCCAGTTTCATCACCCAACGAATCATCAGCATCATGATTTCAAAGAACTGTCCTGCAAGCTGACGCACCGCTTTAAATCGCTCACCACCATGTACCAATGCCACACCAATGAAGAGCGCAAATACCACCACCGCCAAGACATTCCCTTCTGCAAAGGCTTTAAATGGATTGATTAACGTATTCTGAATAAAATTGGTAAAGAAAGAAGATGGCGTTAAAGTGTCAGGGGTTTGGTATTGATTCATGTCATTCTGGAATAAGGCGATATCTACCCCCTTCCCGACGTCAAATAAATGCGCACAGCCAATCCCTAAAATTAAGGCTAAAGTGGTGGTGGTGACACAGCAGGCGACCGTGATTTTCCATACTTTTCCAAGTTGCCCACCTGCTTGTAAATTAGATACCCCAACCACGATCGAGCTAAAAATCAGAGGGATTAATAGCATTTTCAGTAGACCAATGAAAATACTACTGATAATGCCCAAGCCATATAAACTGGTGCTAAAGAAACTACTCTGTGGAAAGACACTGAGTAGAAAACCAAAAGCAATCCCCAGAATGGCAGCAATTAAAATCTGTGTGTTTAAATTCATTATGATTGATAAAGCATTTTAACTTAACACTACTATGTCATGCTGATGTTGAAGAATCGAGCAATTTTTTGTCACAACCTTATGATAAAAAAGCCAATAAATGATTCACTTACCCATCGCGTTTTCAACGAAGATATTGTTGGAAGATCATTTGAGCTTTTTCTTCATTTGCTGGTACACCATCAAAGCTAGCACCATTGACAACTAAGCCACAGGTCGAAGCATATAAAACATTTTGTGCTGAACTAAGTGCAATTACTCTGTGAATAACATCAACCCAATCCTTAAATTGCCCACCATTTATACGTTCTTTCACAATTTTTTCGGCTGTTTCCTCAAGGATACTACACACTTTTGCTAACTCAGCAGTTGATGCGGTATTAATTTCCACCAGACGCAATTCATAGCGCAAAGCACGTTTAGCGTCTTTCTCTGCTTGTCTTATTTGACGTTGTTGGGCATTTCTAGCATCGTGAGCTTCATCTTCAGCTTTCTTTCGTGCTAAAGCTTCTGGTGACCTTTCCACCTCTCTTTGTGCTTGAGCTTCTTGCATGGCACGATAAGAGTTTATATCAATACATTTATATTGTTGGTTAATCGTATAGCCATCTTCTAATGCCTGATTGCGCTGCTCTATTGTAAGTAAGGGTTCACCATAACAGGCATTTTGGTATTCTTGTGAAGTCGATGCATCATTTGAACAACTCGAAATCGAGAAACATACACTGACGGTCATAATCGACGCCGTAAGGTGAGTTCGCAATAGTCTTAACATTGAATTTTTAAGCACAGCAAACTCACCTATTCACTATTTTAATTATTTTTTCTTATTGCGTTTCAATTTCTCTGAGCCGAATCAAGCCTTCTTGGGTGGTACTACAGACCAACTCGCCATTTTGCCACATCCGTCCAAAATTCAGCCCCCGCGAGTTGGCACTTACTGTTGCATCCATGTCATACAACATCCAGTCATCCACACGGAAAGGTTTATGGAAATACATGGCATGGTCAATACTGGCACATTGCAAACTTGGAGATAACCAACTCAAACCATGTGGGCGTAATGCCGTGGTCATTAACGTAAAGTCTGAATAAAATGCGGCAATGGCTTGATGCAGTGAAACCTCATCAATTTCTGGCGTAATTGGATCATGGGTACGAATGTAGTGCGCATAAGAAGGTGCAGCAGGTTGTGGCTGATACGGATTTGCTGGATCGATCGGGCGAATCTCGACATGACGATCACGCATAAAGCTGGCACGTACATTTTCAGGTACAAACTCGACCAACATTGTCTTCAATTCAGCTTCTGATTTCACTTGCAGCGGTGCAGGATAATCAGGCTCCTGAATCTGATAATTCAAGCCTTCTTCTGGCTCTGCAAAAGAAACCATCGCGGTAAAAATGGTGCGTCCATGCTGGATGGCACGCACTTGACGGCTGACAAAACTTTTCCCATCTCTTAAACGATCCACTTCATAAATGATGGGTGCATTCACATCGCCCCCGAAGAGGAAATAAGCATGTAAGGAATGTGCGGGACGATCTGCCGTGTAGGAAGCGGCACGTAAAGCCTGCCCCAAAACTTGCCCACCAAAAACACGCTTACCTACCAAATTACGACTTTGACCTCGAAAAATATTCTCTTCGATTTTTTCAAGGCTAAGCAGTTCAACCAATTCTTGAGTTAAGGCATTCATAGCAGACCTGTTTTAAATTTTAGACACACCCATGTTGGTGTTGATTAGAAAGACCATAGAGCGCTCGCTCTAAAACTATATTACATAAATGTTGACCATTCCCCTAGAGATTAATTGACTGTACTGTCACTGTAATTTTCAAATTTAATTGCTAAAAATATGTGGTTTAAGGCTAGAATCTTGGCATAAGCAGTGAATTTATCAGAAAATGACCTCTAGTTTTTGATTACAATTACGCAGAATAATTCCCCCTTCACATTTTGGGGCTTCGTACCGTATTAGGAGTATTTATGTCCAAGCGTGGCTTTGGTCAAATGTATCGCCAGCTTTCCAGCAAGCTGCTTGACCTTGTGGTAACCCCTCATATTTTGGGTGAAGTACCCAGCAACCCGACAACTCCAACAACCAGCGAAGACCCAAATGTTGCTCGTACACCGAGCAAAAAAGTGGTGTGTTACGTCTTACAAAACTATTCGCGTAGCAATGCCTTGGTGGTCGATGGCGAAACCCGTCGTTTACAATTACCCGCCGCATTAGACTCTCTCTTGATTGGTGAACATAAAGAAAAAGCCTCGATCTTATTCTTGCAACATCATGATGAGCAGAACTTACTGAGCCCACCACCCAATACGCTTCCACCCCGTCTATTACGCTTCATCGACTTACTCGAAAAGCATCCAGACTTAGATATTGAACTGGTGCCTGTAACGGTACTGTGGGGTCGTTCACCAGATAAAGAAGACTCTTGGTTTAAACTGTTATTTACCGATACGTGGGCAACACCAAGCCGTGTGAAACAACTGGTGAATATTGGCTTGCATGGACGTGAATCTTATCTGGAATTCCACGAAGCCCAATCCTTACGTGACCTGATCCAGTATGCCAAAACCACCCATCCAAATTTATCACCTGCGACGTATATTATTAGCAGCTTAAATAACTATATGGATGCACAGCGTGAAGTGGTGCTTGGTCCTGATTTGTCAGACCGTCGTAACGTCATGCACAGCCTGATTAAGGCAAAAGATGTACAAGATGCCATTCGTCGGGAAAGTATTCGCAGCAAAATCAGTATGCTAGAAGCAGAGCGTCGTGCGATTAGTTATTTAAATGAAATTGTCTCGGACTATTCATCTTCTGCGGTACGCTTTGCTGATATGGCGCTGACGCGTTTATGGACGCAGCTCTATGATGGCGTTGAAGTGCATAACTTCAGCACGGTACGTGAACTGGCGAAAGAATACGAAATTATTTATACCCCATGTCACCGTAGTCATATCGACTACCTGTTATTGTCTTATGTGATTTATAAACGTGGCTTGATGGTGCCGTACATTGCGGCGGGCGACAACCTGAATATGCCATTTGTGGGTCAATTATTACGTGGTGGCGGTGCGTTCTTTATTCGCCGAACTTTCCGTGGCAATGGCTTATACACTACTGTCTTTAAAGAATATTTATACAGTATTCTATCGCGTAACACGCCTTTGGAATATTTCATTGAAGGCGGACGTTCACGCACAGGCCGTCTATTGCCCGCAAAAACAGGCATGCTCGCCATGACGGTGCACAGCCATCTTCGTGGACGTGCAAAACCGATTGTGTTTGTTCCCACCTATATTGGCTATGAACGCCTAATGGAAGGCTCAACCTATGTTGGTGAAATGCAAGGCAAACCGAAAGAAGCAGAATCAGTCCTTGGGATTGTCAAAACCCTGCGCAAAATTGAACGTATCTTCGGTAAAGTACATGTGAACTTTGGTGAACCTGTATTCCTTGACGACAAACTTAAAGCCTTTGGTGCTGAAAATATTCGCATTGAGAAAAATGACGATCCAATTCCAAATGAAGTCTCCGATGCTGTGAGTAGTGCTGCGCATACCATTTTGGAAAACATCAACCGTGCCGTAGTGATTAACCCTGTATCTTTGTTGTCTTTAATTTTATTGGCGACACCAAAACATACACTGGATGAAGAACTGTGCATTAAACAGTTAGATGCTTACCGCAATTTGCTGACTGCATTGCCTTATGATGAACGCACGCAAGTTACACCACTTTCTGGCAAAGAAATTATTGCCTATGGTTTAAAACTCAAACTGATTAAGCGCGTGAAACACGTTCTGGGTGACATTATCGCGATTGAAGACAATCAAGCCGTATTACTCACCTACTTCCGCAATAACATTGTGCATGCTTTTGTCTTGCCATCTTTGATTGCAGCATTGGTGGAACATAACGGCATCATCAAGCGTCAAGATTTATGCAATGTCATTCGCACCCTGTATCCATTCTTGAAAGCTGAGTTGTTCCTGAAATGGGATGACGAAAGCTTAAAAGCGCAAATTTCCGCTTACGCAGATGCTTTACTCAGTACAAAACTGATTACTGAAGATGCCGATGGACACTTGATTTCTCCTGCACCAAATACTGAAGAACATAATCAATTGTTAGTGCTCGCGGGTCCTGTAATGCAAAGCCTAGAGCGCTATTACATGACCTTAGCGCTGATTACGCAGCGTGGTTCTGGCAACATCTCGACGCGTCAAGTGGAAGAGTTGAGCCACTTGGTGGGTCAGCGCTTATCCGTATTGTATGAGTTCAATTCACCAGAGTTCTTTGATAAAGCGCTATTCCAAAGTTTTATTCGTGTACTGACTCAACAGGGTTATATCAGTACCAATGCCGAAGGCTCTATTGTGTTTGACAGCAACTTTAGCAATATTGCTGCTAATGCCAATTTGGTACTGGATGATGTGACTTTGCAAATGTTGCAGCACATTACTACCTTTAGCGATGAAGAGTTGAAACAGGTGTTAGATGCGGTTGCTGCACAACAAGCGAAACGTCGTTTGAAGCGCAAGAAGAAGTAATTTTAAGAAGCATAGGTATCTGCGATTTTAGATACCTATGCTGTATGTATAACAAGAAAGTTTTTGTCGATTTTGGATAATCGCTATTCTACTAAATGGACAATTATTTAATCGATAATTCTAGCTTATAGGTTTCGAATGAAAAATTTATTTAAAACAAAATTAATCCTTAAGTAATTAAGTACAGTGATAAATCCATCTTTTAACTCTTCCATACATTTAAAATATAGCTATTTTTATCTTAAAAATTTATCTTTTAGGTACAATCTTTTAACATATTTATTAATCCTCTATTAATGTATTAGAAAGTCATTTACTCTCTTTGGTATTTTATTAGACAACCCTAATTTATTCATTTTATTGTAATAAGTTGAGTAATCCTTTTTAGCCTTTACTTTATTTTTTAATGCTATATAGGTATCAGCTCTATTTAAATAGGCCACAGTTCTATTGGGATCCAATTCAATAACGTGATCTAAAATTCTTAAAGCGTCTTTATAATATCCTAATTGATATAAATAAAATGCAACATCATTAATTTCCAAAACATCATCTTTCGTATAAGTAAAAAGTTGACAGTTTATTTTTTCTAATATTTTATTTATTTCAGATTTTTCCGATTTATTAAGTTTTTTTAAATCAAGAGCTAAATTATAGTTAAAGTTGTTTACGGATCCACGACCCCCAGCAACATCTGTAATCCACACAGGATTTACACTTTTTTGATTCCAGATTCCTCCACACATGCCTCGTAGAGCTGTTGGAATAGCATCAACAATAACTTTATTCTTATTATTAATAATTAAACAATATCTTTCATCTTCATTGGTGATTGGTAATGTCATGAAATTATAGGTTTTGTTAGAATATAAATATTCAGATGGAATTTCCTCTCGTGCCATACTAGGTTTTACATTGTCTAAACTAATAGGACTACAGTTCTTATAATGTAAAAATAAATCGCCAGCATTTACCGAAAAAATAGTGCTAGTAAATAGTAAAAATAAAAGGTTTTTCATTATAGTGTTCATCCTAACAGGGTTGCTAAAACTTTTTTAGTTTTATTAAATCTTAAAACTGGGTCTGTCATTCCTTTCCTGTTTTTCCCATAATATTCTACAATTTTATTTTCATAATAAGCATGCTTTTCTCCCCAATTTTCAGGGTTTTCATCCACAGTAGGATTATTCTTAAAAAAATCATTGAGTGCATCTCCCAACATTTTTGTTACATGGCCTGGTCTATTGATAGAGTGAT